>JBKKAT010000498.1:0-9023 GCA_046714535.1 Acidobacteriota bacterium
TTGGTCGGGAATTTTTGTCTGTAGGCTTGAACAAACTTCTGGATGGACGGTTCCTGACTTTCCGGATCGTAGGGAGGTTGTGGATAAACCACGCCTTCAGCCGCCTCGGCTGCAATTTCAAGAAGCATCGGAGTGGCCATCCCCTGTACACTGAGAATCTTCGCAGTTACTTCCTGCTTCTTGATTTCATTCAGAATGGCTGCAATTTCCGTATAGTATCCCGGAAGATACACGGAATCCGCGCCTGATTCTTTGATCTCCTTTACATTAGAAGAAAAATCGGTTGTTCCTTCCGCATAAGGTTTCTCATACGCAACGCTTCCACCTAGTTCTGTAAAACGATTTTTGAAAATTTGTGTCAGGCCCTGCCCGTATTCCTTGTCTACATAAAGGATCGCAACGTTGCGAATCTTCATCCGCCTTACCGCGTATTCGGCCATGACACGTCCTTCGCGAGTATCGGAAGGGAAATTCCGGAAAAAGTAAGGACTGATTCCGGTGAGCTTAGGACTTGTGGCGGTTGGCGAAATCAAAACGGTTTTTTTCTTATCGCAAACCGGCGCGAGTGCAAGAGCAAGATTACTCGTAACGCCGCCGATGATCACCGGTATGCCGTTGTTACTTAGTTGTTCAGCTTTTTGAATAGCGGTTTGCTCGTTCGTTTCATCATTCTCCATCAACACGTCGAGCTTTTTCCCTTTCACCCCCCCGGCAGCATTGATTTCTTCTAACGCGAGCATGATCCCGTTCTGAACATTGCGCCCATAGGTCTCAGCCGCCCCACTCAAGGGAATCACGGCCCCCACACGGAAGACTTTTATTTCTTCCTTACACGCAAAAGTCAAAAGGGCGAGAATGAGAAATGCGACAGCTACAAATGATTTCATCGGGCTCCTCCTAAGTCAGTGCTGAGTGCTCACTGCTGCGTGCTGAGAGAAATTCAGCATCTCTATCTCACACCGAAACTTCCTTTTTTTCAAGTAGGGGCAGAATGAACCGCGTTTTGGCTGTCTCCTCAACTTGCGAAATGGATCTCAAGGAAGTAAACTCAAAAGTTTGTTATGAAAGATTTTCGAGAAGAATTGGCGCAAAGAATCCTGCTCTGCGACGGAGCTATGGGAACAATGCTCTATCAGAAAGGCATTTTTATCAACCGGTGTTTCGATGAACTCAACCTTTCATCGCCGGACATGGTGAAAGACGTTCACAAAACCTATATACAGGCCGGTGTAGATATCATCGAAACGAATACATTTGGGGCCAATCAGTTTAAGCTTCTTTTTCATGGATTCGATTCAAAGATCCAGGAAATCAACTACATGGGCGCAAAACTGGCGAGAGAAGTTGCCGGTAAGGAAACCTTTGTTGCGGGAGCGATCGGTCCGCTTGGTGTTCCCATTGAACCGATTGGAAAACTTGGCTACGAAGAAGCGAAAGACGCGTTTAAGCAACAGGTGCTTCCGTTAGTCGAAGGTGGCGTGGACTTGTTCATGCTGGAGACCTTTTCGCGTCTGGAAGAACTGGAGCAAGCAATTCTCGCAGTGCGCGAAGTTTGCGACCTGCCGGTGATTGCTCAAATGACGATCACAGATGATGGGAATAGCCCTCTGGGTGATACACCGGAAACGATCGTCTTGAAATTGGCTCCGTACAAACTGGATGCAATCGGATTAAACTGCAGCGTCGGGCCGCAGATCATGCTGGAAAGCATTCGCAAAATGGCGGAGCTTACAAAGATTCCGCTGGCTGCTCAGCCAAACGCGGGATTTCCAAAACTCGTAGATGGCCGTTACATCTATCTATGTTCGTCTGATTACATGTCCAAGTTCTCGAAGCGTTTTATTCAATCAGGTGTACGAATCCTGGGTGGCTGTTGCGGAACAACTCCGGACCACATGAAGGCGATTAAAACTGTTGTCAGAGTGCTTCAGCCTTCCCGCCTGTTTATCACAGGCTCGGGGAAGAAGGAGCTTGCTTCTGTGAATGTTCAGCCTGTGCCTGTTGCTGACAAAACACCTCTCGCCCGAAAACTTGCAGATGGAAGGTTCGTGGTCGTTGTGGAAATTGATCCACCCAAAGGGGTCAATCTGCAGAAGGTTATAGAAGGAGCAAAGTTACTGCAGCGAGCGCAAGTGGACGCCATTAACATCGCAGATGGGCCACGTGCATCTGCGCGGATGAGTCCTTTATCTCTGGCGATGGTGTTCAAACATCAGTTGGAAGTCGAAACCATCATCCACTACTGTTGTCGCGATAGGAATCTGCTTGGGATGCAGGCCGATTTGATCGGCGCTCATGCGCTGGGTCTCCGCAATATCCTGATCATCACGGGTGATCCGCCGAAGATGGGTGATTATCCAAGCGCTACTGCAGTTTTTGATGTCGATGCAATCGGTTTGACGCAAATTGCAAATCGCTTGAATCAAGGATTGGACCTTGCAGGAAATCCAATCGGAGAACCAACAGCGCTCCACATCGGTGTCGGAGCAAATCCGGGTGCCGTCAATATTGAAGAAGAAATCAAACGTTTCTACTACAAAGTGGAAGCGGGCGCCGAGTTTGTCATGACACAACCGGTTTATGATTTGCGTTTGTTCGAAAATTTCATGAAGCGTATCGAGGATGTAAAAATTCCTATTCTGCTTGGAATTTTGCCGCTAGCTTCCGCTAAAAACGCGGAGTTTCTTCACAACGAAGTACCTGGCATGTCCATCCCGGAGCACATTCGTAAACGGATGCAGCATGCTGGTGATGGGGAAAGCGGTCGTGCTGAGGGAATCAAGATTGCACAGGAAGCGTTGCTGGATTGCAAACCCATGATCCGCGGAAGCTATATTATGCCCCCCTTCAACCGGTTCGATATGGCTTTGAAAGTGATGGAGGTTGTTCCCGAATTCTCCAACCGTAAAGCCGAAAGCGAAGCGCAAGCCTCCCGGTAGTATGAACCGCAGACGCGCCGTCCGCATATAAGATGAACTCAGAATATCGAACATTCGATTTGCAAACCGCAGAAGTTTGGCTCTGGCGAAGGACTGCTCGCGCTGGATGTTTACGCTAGGTCGTGGGCTTAAGCCCACTGCCCTTTATGCCGGCTGAAGCCGGCGGTCATTTGTCTAAAGACTCTGACTAACCTGTATTTCCGGTTTTGGCTGAAGCGCGGCTTTGGTGGTAGCCAGTTCTGTATGTGCTTTTGACCAGGCCGGATCCATCTTCACGCATTGTTCCAGAAACGGAATAGCTTCTTTCGGCCTTCCCAGGCGTCGCAAAACGTGTCCGAGATTGTACAAAGCATACTTATACCCAACAGCAGTTGTGCCGGGCTGGAAAGATTGTACCGCCCTGCGCAAAATCGGTTCCGCTTGCTGATAATTTTTCTGCTGGATCAATTCATACGCTTCCAGATTCAATCTCGCACCTTCCTCATCGGACCGCACGATGGGTGTTTGTCCGGTGGCAGGAAGTGTTCGCCCAGCTTCTAACCGGGACCCTATCAAACTAACGGGCGCTACAGAATCAGGAGTGAGTTGGACATTCGGTGGTGCCGCAACTCTCGGCTTTTCCTTTTCTGCTGGAAAGAATCCAACAATAACAAAGAAAGCAACACCCATTGCGATCGCTCCGAAGACGGCAAGATTAGACAGCCCCACTGTCTCCCGGACTTTCGCTTTAGAAGAAGCCCCACACAACGGACAATCCTTCGTGTTTTCAGGGACCAAACGGGAACACTTCGGGCAATACCGGCGCACGATCGGCGCATGACACGCTTCGCACAAAGTTGCTTCAGGCGCAATTGGAGCCTGACATTCCGCACAAAACGTTGGAACTACAGGTTTTGGAGGCTTACGAATTCTCAATTTCACCTTCATACCTATTTAAATTTATGCTCCGGGCGGGAATTGGCTAGTCACATTATCGACGGCAAGAAGGTCGCTCTCCAGCTACCGTTATTTAACTTGGACGGCCTTGTGTATAATAGTCGGCTTCTCAAGAGGAAAAGGACACATGCCACTATTCTCGCGCATCCTAAAAAGAACACCGGGGGGCGGTCTTGTCGTATCCTTTCCTGTTGTTTTCAAAAACCTTACAAAGGGAGACGAGCGGTATGCCGTCTGGGCGCATCAACACCGCTGGACTGCACGAAACGAGCAGTGGTGTCGCCAACAAATCGAGAAATTCCAATATCGACCGGCGGTTGGCATTTTGATGCAATCGATCTCGCCAAGAATCGATTTTTTTCGCGAAAGTCTTTCCTCCATCTTTAATCAGATTTATCCGTTTCATGAACTTTCCATTGTGGATCGTGGTTCAACAGATCCGGAAGCGAAGAAGCTTCTTGAATCGGTCGAGAAAGATCCGCGAGTCAAAGTGAATTACCAGAAAGGTACCGAGCGAGACATCACCGCGATCGCGAAAATCATGAAAAAGGCTGAAGCAGAATGGATTTTGCTGATGGGTGCAGAAGATGTGTTGGAACCGAATACGATCTACAACATGGTCGCTACGCTCCAAAACTCCGTAGAGATTGATTTCGTATTTTCGGATTCCGATTTGATCGATGAGCAAGGGATTCGCATGGATCCGCAATTCAAACCGGTTTGGGCGGTGGGCTCACACTATCCGATTGGCTACTATCAGCATCCTCTCTTCTTATCTGCGCGACTTGTAGAAAAATTGAGAGGGCCCGAACGCGTCAGCCAGTTAATGGAAGAAGGAATTTTGCTGGATGACGCTTCGAATCACAGCCGTTATGTATTGCAGGCGCCCGGTGTTTTGTATCACGCTCGCTCACATGGATTCAAACACGAAAAACCGCCGGACCCGGTCAGTAATGTTTTGATCAATGAGAACCTGATTCAAGAAGAGGGAAAAATCGTAATCGACGTCCGGAAACGGGCCCGGTCCGAACCAAAGGTTCCTTTGAATATTTTGTGGGCGATCGATTCGCTCGAACGGGACGATGGACCGGCAGTATGGTTTCATTACCTCAGGTATCTGTCGAAAGGATCAGGACATAAGTTTTCTGTTTTATCGTTAAAAGATGGACCCATGCGCTCAGAATACGAGAAGCTATGTCCTGTTGTTGTCACGAACGAATCTCAATCGGATCTCTCCGGACATATCACAAAACTCAACAGTGAAACGCCCTTCGACGTTGCGTTTGTCAGCTCGGTACAAAACAGCTGGTTTCCTGAAGCTTTGCAAAAACTGGAGATTCCCACACTCTGGCAACTCTATCCGGCGGTGCACCAGGAGTTAACCGAAGATCTGACCAAAAAGTTTTTATATCCGGCAACCATCTTATTCTTAAATTCTGCGATCGCCGCAAGATTTAAGGATCTTGATCCAAGAAACGTTTCCCGAATTTTGCCGACTGGTGTGGATCTGGCGGACATAAAGACTTTCAAACAAAGAAACAGTCCATTTGATTTGCGTGAAAAATTCAAGATTTCCAGATCATCAAAAATCTTCAGTATTGCCGGCCCTACGATCGAAAGAAAAGGACAGAAAATGTTTGTGGCCGCAGCGCTTCATGTGTTGAATCAGAATCCTGATGCCGAATTGGATTTTTTCATTGCCGGCACAAGACCGGGAAGTTATCTGGAAGAATTAAAATCAATGATCGACCACAGCGGAAAGGCAGAGCGGTTTCATCTCATCGCTGAAACGCAGGATGTTTTTCAGTATTATCCGTTTTACCTCCTTTCCGATGTGACCGTATCCTGCTCGACAGAAGAAGTTTTTCCGTTAACAATTCTGGAGGCGATGGCAACAAAGAAAGCTGTAATCGGCACTAATGTATTCAGCACTCGTGAGGTCATTGAACAAGATGAAAATGGTTTTCTCGTGGCTTCCGGTGACGAAAAAGAGCTGGCTGAACGGATGCAATTTCTGATACAAAAACCGGATTATATGGATTTTTTTGCCAGACGCAGTCTGGAGATTGTGTATGAAAAGTTTCAATTCCGAAAAATTGCTGTTCGTTTGGAAGAACTCTTACGTGAGTCGATTGTATACGAACCGTAGCGTGATAAAGTTAAAAAGTTAAAAGTTAAAGATAAAGGTTAAAAGTTAAAAGATAAAGGTTAAAGGTTAGTAGGGAGGGTGCTACATTTAACTTTTTAACCTTTAACTTTTAACCTTTAACCTTTAACTTCCCGGAGGTGTTGATTGGAATTACAGAAGCAATCCCTTGAAGAATTGTGCATCAACACAATCCGGATGCTTGCCGTTGATGCCGTGGAAAAAGCGCAATCGGGCCATCCGGGCACGCCCATGGAAGCAGCCGCAATGGCCTACGAATTGTGGACCGACATTCTTCGTTACAATCCGGCAAATCCCAATTGGCCGAATCGGGATCGTTTCATACTTTCGGCCGGACATGCATCCATGCTTCTGTATGCCATGCTTTACCTGACCGGTTACGATCTTTCGCTGGAGCAAATCCGACAATTCCGCCAATGGGGAAGTCAGACTCCCGGCCATCCTGAATACGGTCACGCCCCGGGCGTTGAAACGACTACCGGTCCTCTCGGTCAAGGTTTTGCAACTGGAGTGGGAATGGCAGTGGCCGAAAAGTATTTGGCTGATCTGTTCAACCGACCGAATCAAATGATTGTTGACTATCACATCTTTGCTTATTGCAGTGACGGCGACCTGATGGAAGGTGTGTCAGCTGAAGCTGCTTCTTTTGCGGGTCATCATCGTTTGAACAAGTTGATTTACATTTATGGAGATAATCACATCACGATTGATGGAGAAACGGATCTCACTTTCAGCGAATCCGTAGGAGCACGATTCGAAAGTTACAACTGGTTTGTGCAAAGCATTGATGGAAATGACCGCGCTGCTTTCCGAAAGGCGGTCGCTGCAGCAAAGGATCAGCGGGAGCGCCCTTCCTTTATCGTCGCAAGAACTCACATTGGCTACGGATCGCCCGGCAAACAGGATAAGTCGGTCGCGCATGGCGCTCCACTCGGCGCGGAGGAAGTGAAACGTACGAAGGAAAATCTTGGCTGGCCGGCAGAGCCGACTTTTCACGTCCCCGAGGAAGCCTTGCAACATTTTCGTAAAGCGGTCGAACGAGGCAAACAGCGAGAAGCAGACTGGATGGCCCGTTTTAATGAATATGCAGACAAGCACCCGCAAGAAGCAGCTTTGTGGAAACAAATCAGCGAAGGCAAGTTCCCCGATGGCTGGCAAAAATCCATTCCCGATTTAAGCAAAGAAAAAGGAATGGCTACCCGCGCGGCATCCGGCAAAGTTTTAAATAGCATAGCCAACACGCTTCCACATCTCGTTATCGGTTCGGCGGATCTGGCAGAATCAACAAATACTTTGCTCAAAGACAAAGGAAGTTTCGGCAAACAACCGGGCGGAAGAAACATCCACTTCGGTATTCGCGAACATTGCATGGGTGGCGTTTTAAATGGAATAGCGCTCAGCAAAATGTTGATTCCTGCAGGCGGAACTTTTTTCATCTTTTCCGATTACATGCGTCCGGCTATGCGAATTGCTGCTCTAATGAAATTAAACACCATCTACATCCTCACCCATGACAGCATCGGTCTCGGTGAAGATGGCCCCACGCATCAGCCGATAGAACATCTCGCATCTTTCCGTGCCATGCCGAACATGACCATTTTGCGGCCGGGTGATGCGACCGAAACTGCTGTCGCCTGGGAAATAGCATTGACTCGCAGACAAGGTCCCGTGTGCCTGGTGCTCACGCGGCAAAAGCTTCCCGTAATCGACCGCACTCGTTACGCGCCCGTAGAAAACGCAAAGAAGGGCGGATATGTGCTTGCGGATGCGCCGGACAAAGATCCGGAGCTGATTTTGATGGCAACCGGCTCCGAAGTCTCTGTCATTTTGAGTGCTTACGAAAAACTCTCTGCCGAAGGAATCAAAGCGCGAGTGGTAAGCTTACTCTCGTGGGAGATTTTTGAAGAACAACCGGATGGATATAAAGAAGAAGTGTTCCCCTCTTCCGTTACCTCTCGCATTGCAGTGGAAGCCGCCTCTCCCTTTGGGTGGAGCCGGTACGTAGGCAATCGCGGAAAAGTCATTGGCATGACCACTTTCGGCGCATCAGCGCCCGTAGAAGTAAGCATGGAAAAATTTGGGTTCACACCCGAAAACGTCATCGCCAGTGCAAAAGAACTTATAAAAGTTAAGAGTTAAGAGTTAAGAGTTAAAGGGTTAAAGGTTGGAGAATGTCGCACCTTTAACCTTAAACCTTTAACCTTAAACCTTTAACCTTTAACTCGTAGTGGCGTTTCACCCAGGACAATGTCCAGATTCTGAATCAGCCAATCCGCATCTTCTTTTGTAAACACCATGGGTGGTTTGATCTTGATCACATTGTGATGCGGACCATCAGTGCTCAACAAAATTCCCCGTTCCCTCATGCGTTCCACAACATAAGAAGCTTCTTGCGGAGCGGGAGTTTGTGTGGTTCGATCTTTCACAAATTCCACACCGAGAAACAGGCCTAAACCTCGAACATCACCGATCAAAGCGTGTTTTTGTTTTAACGCCTCCAGGCCTGCTTTCAAATGGGTTCCCACTTCCTGCGCATGCGATTGCAGATTCTCTTCTTCCACCACATCAAGAACGCTGAGTCCAACCGCACAGGAAACGGGATTGCCGCCATATGTATTGAAATACTCCATACCATTTTCAAAAGCAGCAGCAATTTTTGGAATCGTGACAACAGCGGCGAGGGGATGTCCATTGCCGATCGGTTTCCCCATCGTCACGATGTCCGGCACAACATTCTGGGTTTCAAAGCACCAGAAGTGGCTGCCTACACGACCGAATCCGACTTGCACCTCATCCACAATGCACACACCATCCTCCTTGCGAACTGTTTGAAAAGCGTGTTCCAGGTAGTGCTCGGGTAAAATAATCTGGCCGCCACATCCCAAGGCTGATTCAACAATGAAAGTGGCTCGAGGTTCATTTTTTTCGCGCATATCCTCCGCATACTTCTTCCCGGCTTCCGGATCACCATAGCGAAAAGG
>JBKKAT010000499.1:0-7447 GCA_046714535.1 Acidobacteriota bacterium
ATCGGTTTTTCAATTCCGATCAATATGGCAAAAGAGATTCTGCCGCAGTTAATGGAGAAGGGCAAAGTTAGACGGGGATTTTTAGGACTTGTGCCGCAAGATATCACCGCCGATTTGCAGAAAGCGCTCGGCTTGACCCAAACAGAGGGCGTGATCATTTCTTCGGTTCAACGCGATACTCCGGCCGATAAAGCAGGATTGAAACGCTACGATGTGATTGTTGAATTTGACGGAAAGAAGGTGCAAACAGAAGATCAGTTTCGCCGCTACGTTGCGGAGACTCCGCCGGGCAAAAAGATAAGATTGCGAGTTCTTCGTGAACAAGAAAGTCTGGAAATTCTAACGGAACTGATGGAAAGAGATCTCGCCGATGCAACAGTGCCGGAAATTCCGCCGAACAAAAAAGAATCAGATCGCGTTGGTTGGAAAATCGAAAATATGCAAGCTGCTCATCCGGTGTTGCAGCCGGACCACGAGACAGGCATCGTGATTCAGCACATTCAGTCAGGCCGTGCCGCCGATACCGCAGGCCTGAAGACCGGCGATATCATCCTGGAAGCCAACAAGAAGCCGGTTGCCGACGCCGCCGCTTTGGAGAAAATTGTCGCCGATGCCAAGAAAGGTGAAATCTTCCTGCTCTACGTTTACAGGTTTGGGAGCTACGTTTTCGTCACTCTTCAAGTCCCCTAAATTCCTCATTTGACAGCGCTTCCTCCTCTTACTATATTTTCAGTGTCCTTTTTAGGTGACTCCCTATGCCAAAGCCCAAAATTCTTGTAATTGATGACGAACCCGATATTCAATCGACACTGAAAATGATCCTCGAATATGAGGGGTACCGCTATATTTCAGCCTTAAATGGCCCCGACGGTATTCGAATCATCGATGAGGAACACCCTGATGTCATTTTTCTGGATATCAAGATGCCGAATATGGATGGAGGCGAAGTCTTCGACATCTTGAAAAAGAAGGGTCTGGTCTCGCCGGTCATCATCATTTCCGGTCATGCATCGATCAGCACGGCCGTGGATTTTATCAAGCGGGGAGCTTTTGATTTTCTGGAAAAGCCGCTCGAACGGGAAAAACTCCTGGTTGTGTTGCGGAATGCTCTGGAAAGAAAAAAGCTGATGGAGGAATATCGGGAGCTCAAGCTTCTGGTCGAAGAGCGATTTCAAATGATCGGCGAAAGCGATGGAATGAAGCGGCTTCGTGAAGCGATTGCCAAGGCGGCCCCCTCCAACTCGACTGTTTTGATTCGGGGTGAGAGCGGCACCGGAAAAGAACTTGTTGCGCGAGCGATATACAAGAACAGTACTCGCGCAGATAAGCCATTTGTGAAAGTGAATTGTGCTGCGATTCCTGAAGAACTGATTGAAAGCGAACTGTTTGGTCATGAGAAAGGTTCTTTTACCGGAGCCGTTGACAAGAAGATTGGAAAGTTTGAGCAAGCGGATGGTGGAACCATTTTTCTGGATGAAATTGGAGATATGAGCCACCGCACACAGGCAAAGGTCTTGCGTGTTCTGGAACAGGGAGAATTGGAAAAAGTTGGCGGATCAAAACTGGTTGTGGTGAATGTGCGAGTGATTGCCGCCACCAACAAGCAACTGGAAGAAGAAATTGAATTAGGACGTTTCCGCGCAGATCTTTTCTTCCGTCTGAACGTTATTCCGATATATGTACCCCCTTTGAGGGAACGTTTAATGGATATTCCGCTTTTAGTCAGGCATTTCTCGGACCATTATGCGATTGAAAATAATTTTGCGCCAAAACAGTTTTCGCAAGAAGTCCTGGATCGATTCCAGTCGTTGCCCTGGAAAGGAAACATTCGTGAATTAAGAAATGTTGTGGAGCGATTGCTTTTGATGAGTCCCGGAAATGTGATCACTTTGCAAGACCTGGAGACAAGCATTCCCGGAATGGTGGGAGAAGTGAAAACAAGGGAACTGGATATCTCCCTGGGTCAATTGGAGACTTTGAAGGATTTTAAGGAAACCGCAGAAAAGCTTTTCCTGATGGAGAAGTTGAAGCAGAACAATTGGAATATTGCAAAAACTGCGAAAAAGATAAAAACTCCACGCAGTAATTTGTACAAAAAGCTGGAACAATATAAGATTGCTATCAAGAAAGAAGGAATCGTATAAAGATTTCAGATTTCAGATCTTAGATTGCAGATTGAAATCGCTAGCGTGAATCGGGAACAAAAAGTACTCAAGAAGCGAACGTTCTAATTCAATCTGAAATCAGTAATCTGAAATCTGAAATCGAATATGGGGGTGAGGTTCAAAGTGACCGGAGAAGGTAAGATGATCGCTGGTCCGCAAGGACTGGAGGAAAGTCCGAACTCCGCAGGGCAGTGTGGTTCCTAACGGGAACCGGGAGCGATCCCAGGGAAAGTGCCACAGAAAACATACCGCCAAAGAGTGTCAAAACTTTTTGGTAAGGGTGAAAAGGTGCGGTAAGAGCGCACCGCTCTTCTGGTGACAGAAGAGGCAAGGTAAACCCCACACGGAGCAAGATCAAATATGGTAACTTGAGATTGCCCGTCTCATTAGGTTACCGGGTAGATCGCTTGAGAGATCCGGCGACGGATTTCCCAGATGAATGGTCATCCTCTGTGAAAACAGAGACAGAATTCGGCTTACCAATCTTCTCCGGCGACTTTGAACCTCTGTTAAAATAAGAAAGCTACATGAAGGGAATTTCACAGCTTCTGATTGCCATTAGGCTACTCAGCACCATCCAAAAGTTCTCTGCACAATTGTCTTTATTTCTCGATTCCGGGCGTGTTTACCTTTACTGTTATACCGATAAAGTTGTGTTTGTAGAACTGGGGGATTTATTTCCCGCATCCTGGCTTGCTCAAAACGGTTTGACAGATGTCGCAGTGAAGATTCGAGGCACAACCTCAACGCAAGAGAAAGTGAAAATTTTTCAGGCGGTTGCGGAAAAGCCTGAGCTTAGAAGCATGTTTGTGGATGTTGTGAAGAAACACCTTGCTGAGTTTTTTGCTTCTGATCTGAAGAAATGCGAATTGAAAGCTGATCCGCTCACGCCGGGCCAGCATCTCTTTAGCCTGTCCGAATTATTCTCGGATTGTGCCGCTCTCCTGAGCTCGAATTTCTTTTACCATGAGCTTTTGCCGGGCAACGATGTTACGTTTCAACTTGCGGGAGATTACCTGGAAAGAAGCACAAAAGTGAGGATTTCGTTGCAGCAAGGGTATCTTCTTTCTCGTCTGGAACATGCGCAGTCGATTCAAGACATCGTTCCGACCGTTCCAGCGGATGAGGAGACCACCAAGAAAAACCTTCTCCTTCTATGGGCATTCGGTATTCTGGATTCCAGCTATCTGAGCCGCATGCTTCCGCGAATGGACTTCTCTCAGGGCTCAAACAGGCCGGAAGCAGGTACTCATTTATCGGACAGCGTTGCTACCGATCTTCGCAAGCAAATTGATATGATCGATCAAACCTATGTCAGTCTCACTCACAAGGACTATTACACCTTGCTCGGGGTGACGACAAAAGCGGATCTACCACAAATCAAAACCGCCTATTACCGGCTGGCAAGAAAATTTCATCCCGATCGGTTTTACGGATTGGAAGATTCGGTGCTGAAAGAAAAAATCGACATCATCTTTTCGACGATTAATGTCGCTTATGAAACTCTGAAGAATCAAAAGAGCCGGCATCAATATGATAGTTCGCCCGTGGATGATAAGCGGATCAGCCCTTCTACTGTAATGTCGGAGCCGTCCAGAACGGTTCCGGAAAATCACGCCAGGGTCGCAGAAGATTACTATCAGCGAGCGCAAAAATCTTATTCCGGCCGGAATTTTTTTGAAGCGGTTCAGTTTCTACGTTCCGCGACACAGATCGCTCCAGATGTTCCGAAGTATTGGCGGCATCTTGGCATTGCATTGTCCAAAAACGATCAATGGCGAAAGGAAGCGGAAGATTCTTTTCAAAGAGCCGTCGATCTTGAACCGGACAACTCGGAAAATCATCTCTACCTCGCCTTTCTTTACCGCAATTCGGCATTAAGGCTGCGCGCCAAAAGATGCTTTATGAAAGTTCTGGAAATCGATCCCAGGAATGATGTTGCCAGAGATCAGATTGCTCAGATCGATGCCGAGGAATCGGCTTCACAAAAGAAAGGACTCCTGGATAGCTTCTTTAAGAAGAAATAGCAATCAAAATGCTGGCTAAAGCCGGCGGTCATCTATGCCGGCGGTCATCTACTCGAGCGATAGATCGGTTCGCCAGCGATTTTCCATATCATCCAGCGAGACCAGATAAACGTCCTGAAAAGCTTCGGAGAATCTTTCCTGTTTTCCCAATCTTTCGAGAAGTTGGTTCACCTGATAAAGCCGGTGACGATCGATGAGGTATTCAATGAAAGAGAGCGATTGGAGGTAGAGAACAGCCGCTGTTTGCGCGTTTACTGAAGCAAAGCTGCCTTGCAGCTTCCGGAAAGCCGGAAGTCTGTTTGACGCGATCAAAGATTTCAAACTTTGTTTTCCCTGCTCCGAGATCCGCTCTCCTTCTGAAAATTTGGCGAGTCCTTCATGCAACCATCCGGGGCAATTCTTAAGTGTTTTTAGATCGACAAAAGAATGAGATAACTCGTGAATGAGAACTTGTTTCAACTCATCATTCATGGAACTGAGTCCTTTTATGGGAAGCTTGATCTTTCCGTCATTTGCGCCGGCCGACCACATCGGCACATCCATCACATTAAAGTACTGTTGCCGCGGGTAAAGGACTACCACAAAAGGTTCAGAAGGATGCAGCTCATACTGACGTGCGAGCTGGCGGTAAGCTTCTTCCAGAAACTCCGCGATCTCGGCGGTTAACGCACTGTCGGCATTTCCGCCGTCATATCGAATCAAAAAATGGCTGCTCACGGAGCTGTCATAATTTGCGGAGGCGGTCCGCTCCTTTTCGAGGCTCTCGAGTTTTTGGCGGATCGCCGGATCGGCTTTTACCTTCAAAGATCGATTCCAGTAATCTCTGGCCAGATCCAGTTCTTCTTTACGCCAGTGCATTTCCGCCAGATAGTTTAATGCGACTATATTATCCGGATTTCTTCGTAAGACCTCCCGGAAATTCGTCTCGGCCTTCCAATCGTCTTTTAAAAGGTAATGAGCGACGGCCAGGTTCAAAGTTGTCGCTTCATTTTCGTAATAGCTATAGGCTTTTTCAAATTGTTCGAGCGCGCCGTTAAAATCTTTTTTGTCGGCTAACTCCATTCCCCGGTCCGTGTAAAACCGGGCAAGGCGTTCTTTTGTTTTTGCGTTATCCAGATTCTGGTTTTGAGGATTTTGCGTGGATCCCGGTTTCGGCACCTGCAGGTCTGTTTCGGGTTTCTTGCTATCCGACTTTTCGATTCGGACCACCATAGATTTTGGGATCGACACCGTGCCTCCGGCGATTGTATATTTCACTTCTTCTCCAACCTCTTGCACGCCGGTGCATTCGAGCTTCTTGCCGTTTTTCAGATAAATCACGTCGGCTTGTAATGCGGTCACACAGCTGATAAAAAACAGAGCGACCTTGAAGCCGGATTGCATCAGTAAATCACCTTTGAAATTTCCACAACGCTGGCCGGAGAGTTTTGCTCGACAAAAATATTGGGCAGGTAATCGATTGCTTCTTTTGCCTGACTTTTGGATGGATATTTGCCGTACAACACGCGATGACAAACCTGACCTTTGTAGTTTACAGGCAAAACCATAACTTCGTTGGAATAATTTAGAAGCCGGTGAGTATCTGCAACAGTTTTCGCCTGACAGGCAATTACCAATTGAATGGTGTACCCGAATGATTCTTTCGTCAAAGTGTCATTCCAGGATTTCGCGGCATCGGCAACTCTGCCATTGCGCAACAGGCGGAGCGGGCCTTCCGGTGGAATTTCATGGAAAGCAGGGTTAGCCTCAGGCGTGGGTGGGGTTAGTTGAGAAGGCTGATCTTTGAGAACCACGGTGGGCCTGAATGGTTTTGCGCGCTGTTCTTTCTTCAGCACGTAGTAGACCGCGCCGGCCCCGATAGCCATAACTACTAATAGAATAGTAATAACCCGCTTCCAACGGAATGCGGAGCGTGGCGTAGCTTGTGAGCCCCTCACCATGCTTTGCATCGGCACGCGATCCAGCGCAGGTTCTTCGAGCAGCGGTTGAAACACGGCATCGAGTTCGGACGAATGCTCCGGCTCGGGCTGTGGCTCCGAAGTGTTTTGTGCACTCTGAACGGTAGCTGCTGCTGCCTCGATCGTCACAGGTTCCGGTTCAGGCGTTTCTTCGGTGGCCCCAGGTGGTTCCGCTTCCTGATCCGCAGCTTTATCGAGCTCATCCACGGTCGGAAGGTGAAGCATTTGTCCCAATTCCTGCTCGTCTTTTGCCGGCGGAACCGGTTCAACCGGAGTGGCTGGAACCTCCATTGGCTCTAGATCCTCCAGTGCTGGAAATGTCATTTGCAATGGTTCTTCCATTACCGGCCGTGCAAGATTCAGATACTCCAGAGCAACAACTGTTTTGCAAATTTCAAACGTGTCCATGTCAGATGTTTCAGCGATCTCATGAAGGGAACTCTTGCCATTCAACCGCGAGACCAGATCAGACACAGGCAATTTCAACGCTTGGTTCTGCTCCTGGAAGCCGGCGGAAACGGCATAAACCGCATCCGGCGAGCCGATGTGTTTTAAGATCCATTCCCGGTCCTTCGTCTTAATGATTCCTTCAAAAATCACAGACGTAACGGGCAAATTCAGGTGAATTATTTCTTGCGGAAGAGCTCCTTCCTGGACTTGATACTTTCCTTGATTCCAGAAAAGCAGATGATGAAGAATCCCGTCTACCTGCGATCGGGCACCCCACAACAGATCCTTTGCGCTGACGTAGCCAAGCGCTACCAGGGTTTTGCCGAGCGAGACGTTCGGCTTCAAGCGCGCCTGAGCGTCCTCGACTTGTTCGGGAGTGAGTTTGCCAGCGCGCTTCAACACCTCGGTCAAACGGTCTTCCTTGTCATTGGAAGAAGCGAACGAAATGGTTCCCTGATGAAAATAAATAACTTTGATAACAGGGGGATTTTCGAGGCGAACGATTCCGGTCAGTCCGGATTGAGCTGCATCTTTTAAAATCTCTATGAAGGCGGTGTCATTTAGAAAACCCTTGGTGGGAAACTTCATCTTAACTCTTGCCTTGAGCTATCTGTCGTAATCCTCGCTTTGCAGTATTGCGATCATCTGAAGCAATGAATTTTGTGATCAACGCCTTTTCATAAGAACGTCTCGCAGCCATCGCCTGTTTTTTCGCTTCGTAGATCTGACCGAGCTTCACGTAAATTCCCGCAACCAGCCATTTCGGTTCTTTAGGATTCTTTCTCAGGAGTTTTTGAAGTTGTCTTTCCGCCTCTTCATAAGATCCTTTTAAATAGAATAGTTCACC
>JBKKAT010000500.1:0-3332 GCA_046714535.1 Acidobacteriota bacterium
GTTCAGATCTTCCTTTGGATCCTGGCGGACCCGGATTTTGTGTGCGCCACGAAGCAAGTAAGCGACAGCGCGATTGAAGAGTCGATAAACGGCGCTGTGTAGTAACGCCTGATCGTAATGGTGGATCGCCAAATCGAAACTCTTATCCGGCACAACTCCATTGTTGATTTCGTACTTTGCTAAATCGACATATGCGAGACCTAAAGCATCCTGAAAAACAGTGGCTTTTGGATTCTCCCGAAGACCGGACAGTGAATGTGTAATCGCTTGATTGAGCTGCGGACGCGGGTCCAAACCGCGCTGAAGCCTGTACTCCCCAAAGCCCAGATAAGTCAGCGCCAGCAAATTGGTCGAGAACTGGTCTCTCTTGATCGACTGCAAATCCTTTTCGTAAGTGTCAATCACTTTTTGATAAGAGGATGTTGGATCTTCGCCGTGCGCTAACTGATATTCACCAGCATAAAAATAAGCGCTTGCGCGACTTGTATAAGCGTTCACAAAATGACTATCCACTTCCAGCGCTTTCTCTGATTCAGCGATCGATGAATTCAAGGCATCACGAGGATCCGCATTGATTGCGCTTTCATATTCGCCGATTCTGAGATAAGAATTGCTTGCGCGGTCGTGGCACATCGGGGTTCGCTTTCGCTTCAGCGCTTCTCTCGCTTCAGCGACTGCTATACGAAATGCTGGTCGCGGATCTTGCGAGCCATAATACATCTGGTTGATCCCCTGCTGAATGTAAACTTCAGCTTTGGCAAGATACGGACGATCATCGTCCGGGTTGATTTTGATCGCCTGATCGCAGAGCGCCAATGCAAGCGTCACCGGCTCCAGAATTTCCTCCACGGAATACGATATTGTGCGGGTCAGTCGCCGGATGTCCGCAAGATATATGTCCGGATCGCTTCGTGCGGTTTCCAAGGCCCGCTTATAAGCGTCACCCGAAAGAGAGAAAAACTGAACCGCCGACGCATCTCCCTTCAATATCGCCATGCGTGCCATTTCAAAATAAATGTCCCCTTCCAGTTTGATCACTTCATACGGACGGCTCGACGATTTCAGTGCCTCCTTCGCTTTCCGCAAAGCTTCATCGAATCTCTTTTGATAAAGTGCAATCAGTCCCTCTACATAAGCTGGAGATTCCGCATAATTACGCGCGCCGGATAAAAACCTAATTGCCGGTTGCGCGTACTTCGTTTCCGCTTCCTGGATTACCTGTTCCTTCCTGTTACGGTTGCTTGTCTGATCTGCGTTCGTAATGGACTGCAAATAAAGAGCACCCAGAGTTTTTCCAAGAGCGTAAGCGGTGGAGGGTTCGCGATGTCCGAAATCCCAGGCCTTTTCCAGATGGACTTTTGCCAGCTCATAATCTTTCAGCATCAAATACGAATTCCCCAATGCGTGATTCCCAGGACCGTACGCGGACTCACCGCCTTGCACCATCCGCTTTTCCATCTTTTGAAGTCTGTCGCGCACCAGTTTGATTGTTGGTCTGGTATCGTGAGGAGGTGCGCTGTACATGTTCAGCAATAACGACTCGACATATCTCAACTCATCGCCGAACTGATTTGCATATTCCGCGCGCGCTTGCTGAGCTTTTGCTTTTTTTGCTTGCCACGTTGTGGCCACAACACCCGCAATCAAACTGATCAGCAATAAGATTGCGGCCGCAACTGGAATTTTGTTTCGCTGCGCAAACTTGGTCATGCGATACGCGATCGTATCTTTTCGAGCTACGACCGGCAGGCCGACAAGATGGCGGCGAATGTCTTCGGAAAATTGTTCGACCGATGGATAGCGTCTTTGAGGCTCCTTACGCAAAGCCATCGCAACGATGTTGTCCAGATCACCCCGAAGCCGGCGCTTCCATGGCTCAGCAGTATTCGGCGATTCGCTCGGCAATGGTGGCTGTGTGTCCTCGATCACACGCGCAATCTCGATGGGAGAGCGGCCCTCAAAACGATAAGGAGGTTGATCGGTTAGTAATTCATACAGAAGCACGCCCAGAGCATAAACGTCGCTGACCGTTGTCACCGCCAAACCCAAAACCTGTTCCGGACTCGCATACTCCGGCGTCATCAAATGCATTCCGGTGGCTGTTGATCCCGCCTGCCAGTCCGGATGAAGGATTTTTGCAATGCCGAAATCCAGAAGCTTTGGGATTCCTTCCGGAGTTACTAATATATTCGAAGGCTTGATGTCCCGATGGATCACGAGGTGACGATGCGCGTATGAGACGGCTGAGCAAACCTGCCGGAAGATAGCTAGACGGTCATTGACATTGAGTTTGCGACTTTCGCAGTACTCGTTGATGGGAACTCCCTCCACGTACTCCATGACGAAGTAAGGCACGCCGGACGGACTCGTACCTCCATCAAGCAAACGGGCGATGTTCGGATGATCGAACGCTGCCAGGATTTGCCGTTCGTTTCGAAAATGCCGGAGGACTTCTGCGGTATCCATGCCTCGCTTCAACAGCTTGACGGCGACATGCTTTTCAAATGCCAGATCCGCTCGGGAGGCAAGGTAGACCGCACCCATTCCTCCCCTTCCAATTTCACGCTCGATCTTGTAATCTCCGATAACATCGCCAGGAGCAAGCGTTTCACCCTCGGCCTCTTCCAACCCTTCCAATATTATCGGGGTCTGAATGAAACCGCCGGCTTCGCTATGCGCGGCCAGGAGAGATTCGACCTCCCGCAAGACCTGTGGATCATTACACTTTTCTTGAAGAAATCCTTTGCGGTGGGAAGGTTCTAACAGCAGAGCTGCATGAAAAAGTTCATCAACCAGTTTCCATTTATCTGCGGACGTCATCGAACCAGTGTGGATTGTAGCACACCGGAAAGGGATGCTGAACCCGGCGACGCCCTATCTGTGAGATGACCAAAAAAGTAATTTTTCTTATCGCAAAAATATTGTTAAAATGAAAATGAACCAACTGGTTTTCTTAACATAAAAACTATGTCAAACGCAGCCCTTTCACCAAAACAACGTGAAGAACTACTTAGAGCATTGAAAGCCCGTTTTGAGAAAAACATGAACCGCCATAAAGGTGTTGAATGGGCCAAAGTACAAGCAAAGCTGGAAGCTAATACTAAAAAACTGTGGTCGCTCCATGAAATGGAAAGAACTGACGGTGAACCTGATGTAGTTGATCATGATAAAAAGACGGGCGAATACATTTTTTATGATTGTTCAGCAGAAAGTCCTAAAGGCCGCAGAAGTTTTTGTTACGACCGTGAGGCTCTGGAGTCAAGGAAAGAAAATAAACCGAAGAATAACGCTATGGATATGGCAGCCGCCATGGGCATTGAGCTATTAACGGA
>JBKKAT010000501.1:0-8915 GCA_046714535.1 Acidobacteriota bacterium
AAAGCGCTCGACCAGATAACGATTTTGCTCATCCACCAGTGCTTCAAACGGAATGAGGTTCAGCGCGCCGTCCGGTGAAATCAGTAATTGGGTCGCCGTTCCAAGCGACGCGCGAATCGGATGCAATATCCGTTCATCAACGGACCTACCCTGTCGCCTTATGTTCTCTCCTTTCGGTTCACGCAGCGCGTTGCGAAAAACATGAATAGCCTGATCCAGTGCTTCCACCTCACCGAGGTCTTTCCATTGAACTTCGGTTTGCCTCCGAAGAATATAGGCTACATAGCGCGGAGAGCCGAATGCTTTTTGAATATCGGATGTTTTCGGATCAAACGGACGGTAAATCGCAAATTCAATGAACGCCGCATCCTGTGGAATCGCCGACTGCATCGCGCAAGAGGGCAAGCCGATCCGCTATCCAATCCAGCTACCCTTGCGTTGAAGTACAGCCGTGGCGGCAAGGATCCGGGCATTCGGATTATCCGGCGCCATCTGCATATGCAGTGAAAGAGTGCGGTCCGCCTCTTCTGACAGAGAATCCAGATAGGCCAGCTTTTGACGTTCCGAACCGACGACAAGATTGTAATTAATGTTTCGTTCCAGGACGGCGTTGAGGCGTGTTTGGTGTGTAACACTTTGTGAGATGTCCCCTTTTACTCTGGAAATAATTGCCAGTCCATTCAAAGACTCCACGAGATCCAGATGTTCGGGGCCCCAGGCCTTTTCAATAATCTCAAGAGCCCGCCGGTACAACCGATCAGCCTTTGTGTAATCACCCTGAGCGCGATAAAGATTTGCAAGTCTGTTCAGTGTGCGCCCGACCCGCGGATGTTCCGGACCATGCAACATTTCCATTCCCTGCAGCGACCGTTCAAATAACGGTTCCGCCTTCACGAATTCACCCTGGCGCAAATAAACGTTACCTAAATTGCTGAGGGCGACGAAAGTTGCAAAGTTCCGGGGGCCGACTTTTTCCAGGATACCTAATGCTCGACGAAATGCGTCCACTGCCCTCGGATATTGCCCCATATCGCTGTAGAGGTTGCCCATCATGATTAAAGGAGAGCTGATTTCGGGACTGTCCGGACCCTGTAATTTTTCCGCAATCTCTATGGATCGCTTCAGCATCGGTTCAGCTTTCGCGTAGTCACCTAATTGTGTGTAGACATTCGCAAGATTTCCCAGGATTTTTGCGATCGTAAGATGATTTGCATCGAATGTTTTCTCGTAAATAGTTAAGCAGCGCGCGTAAATCAATTCTGCCTGTGCATAGTCCCATGTATGAAAATAGGTGTTGGCAAGTCTATGAAGTGTCCGCGCCACTTCGGATGATTCGGGCCATAAGCCCGCTCTTTGATTTCAACGGCACGGTCGAATAAAGGTTTGACTTTCGAATACTTGCCTTTCACGAAGTAAACGAGAGCTAACCCTGTCAGCGAATCAGCCAGATCCGGATGGTCCGGTGTCAGCGATTTCTCTCGAATTGCTAAAGCCCGTACGAAATGCAACTCCGCTTGATCGTACTCATCCGATTGGTATTCGAGGTTGCCCAGAACATTGAGTGTGCTTGCGACATCCGGCTGGTCCGCTCCCAGCACACTTTGTGCGCGATCCAGTGCTGACCGGAGGCCAGATCGTCGCGAGCCTTCGATATCAGTATTGGCTATGAGCTGCCGATGAGGATGAACGGAGACCAGTAATAAGGATGGCTGTACTTTTTGCCCCGGATCATCTTCAGACGAGCCTCTTTGAGTGATGCGGTTTTGCTCATTTTTCGCTGGATATAATTGCTGTAGAAATCCGTCATGAAATCCGCCGTAGAACGGTCATTGACGTTCCAGAGACTCACCAGAATGCTGGAGGCGCCTGCGCAGAAAAAAGCCCGGGCCAGACCTGTAACTCCTTCTCCACGGATTTGTTTTCCAAGCCCTGTTTTGCATGCCGACAAAACGACCAGATCGGCATTGAGTTTCAGTTCGAAGACTTCTCTCATCGTAAGATAACCATCTTCTTGCGGACTTCCCGCATTCAACACAACGGAGGATAGCTGCGGCCGTTCTTCATCGATCAACCCGTGACTCGCAAGATGCACGGTGGGAAACTCATCCAGACGCATGGTCTTCGCATTCGATTCACTTGCGTCCTTTCCGATAAAGATCGAGGTTTTCTCTTTTGGATAAAGACGGGAGATTTGTTCCACTTCCACTCTTGCGTAGGGAAGTTCAGACAAAGATCCGGACCAATCACGAATGCCAACCGGTCTTGTTGTTGAACCTTTTGCTCCAAGTGGGTCAGCAAATGCAATGAAGGACTTTCGCACTTCTGCGCGAGACTCTTTTGCGTTTTGAACGATCGCCGCCAAAGCGGAAATGGAAGGAACGTATTGAATTTCACGATGCAGTGCAAAGTAAGGAAGTTTGGAAAAGTCGATTTTTGCCGGGCCGGCTTTTTCAGTAAGAAGAATTTCAAATGGAAGATAGTTCAAGGCACCATCCGCAGCAATCATGACCCGGGATTTGTTTTTCAAATCAGCCTCGGCAGGTTGCAGAATCTGTTGATATAAAGCGCTGGCAAGAGTTCCGTAGCGACTGTATGCGGAGTCCGTTGCTTCCCAGACCGGTTCTGGTTTTTGAAGCGTTTCCAGCAGTTCTTGAATTTGCTGATTCAATCTCGCTTCACCGGGCAGCTTGTAAAGCTGAAGCCCCTTAAGCGAGATCGCAAAAAGCAGCGATTCCTGTTTTCCGACAGAGTAATCAAGCAAAACGGAGTTGTCATCCAGAAGAGCTTGTGCTTCTGCTAACCGAAGAATTTGGGGATCCTCGATTTCTGCCAGTCGTGGATTTTGCCTGCGAATTTCCAATAGAAGCTTTTGATACTCTTGATCCGTTTCGCTTCGCGATTTTTCCAGCTGCCGCACAACGTTTCTGTTTGGTTTTTCCTTTTCGTGCTCTTCTTTGATCTGCCGGTTGAGCCGGATCAGTTTCGCAAGCAGTCTTCTTTTTTCATTGTACTGAGACAGATTTATTCCTGCCTGCGGATCGATTCGCGCTTCGGATAACAGATCCAGAAAAGCCCGTGACTTGGAACGTTGCAGGAATTCGTAGGCTTCCGGAAGCTCATTCAATTGGACCAGAAGGGCGATCAAGTCTTCATAAACATCCAGCCTCTTCTCCAGATAGGACGATCGTTGTTCCGGTAAACCGACATCTTCCCGAATTCCTTCCAGGACCACCACAGCTTTTTTCATCCATTCCTTCGATTCACTCAATTTCCCAAGGTCCCGGTCGACTAGAGCTTTGTTGTAGAGAGCCGGCCACAAGCGATCCACCATCCCGGCGTTTTGCAAAAGATGGATCGCCTTCATCAAGGCTTCGTTTGCTGCAACCAGATCGCCTTGCTTGCGATGCACAAATCCGATGCCGCTTTGGGTCCAGCCGGCTTCAGCCATCAATTTGTTTGATTCTTGAAAAGAAAGAGCCTCTTGATAGTTTTTGAGAGCCTGGTCGAATTCACCAAGTCTTGCAAATTGATTTCCGAGTTGGAACAAACGTCTATGTATTGTTCTTCGTCCGGTCTCCCGATCCAGCTCCAGCGCTTTTTTGTAATGTTCTAATGCTGCACGATTGTTTCCCTGATCCGCGGTAATGTCAGCCAGAGCTACCAGAGCCTCCGTAACTGAAGTTTTTTCTCCAATCTCTTCGGCCAGGGTGAGCGCTTGATGAACATGATTCAGAGCAGAGTCGTAGTTACCGATTTCTGTCTCAACTCTTGCAATACTGTGCAGTAACTGTGACACCAGTCCTTTGTCTCCCAGAGTTTTGGCCATCTCCAGGGATTTCCGGTAAGCATCCAGCGCAGTCGCATAGTTGCCGAATTCGAGCTGAAGTGATCCCAGATTGAGGAGATTATTTGCTTCCAGCGGGAGATTTCCAACTTGACGGAAAATTTGCCCGGATCGTTCAAGATCCGCGACCGCTTGCTTCAGATTTCCCTGATCCCAATGTACAAGTGCAGAATTCGCAAGATTTGTGGCAATCGCGTTGAGATCATTTACTTCCACTGCAAGTTCTTCCGCTTTCTTGTAGCTTTCAAGCGCGCGGGCATATTCTCCCTTCGCCCAGTAAACCTGGCCAAGATTGCCAAGTATGACGCCGAAAACCTCTTTGTCGCCGCTTTCCCTGGCAGCAGATGCAGCCTTTTCAAAATATTTGAGCGATTTCTCAAAGTCTCCTTTGCGGTAATCAATGAGTGCAAAAACTTCCTGCGTCTTTGCGATGCCGACCAGATTCCGAATCTGTTCATGAACGGGCATCGCTTTCTGCGACCATTGCATCGCTTCATCGTAGTCACCCTGTCGCTGGTGCGCGATTGCAATCTCGGTCAGATCAAATCCCAAACCTTCCTGATCTCCGATTGTTGTATGGAGCTTCACGGCGCGATGGAGCAACTCGAGCGCTTCCGTGAAATTTCCGAGTCTGCGCTTGGAACGGGCGATTTTAAATGTGATGTCGGCTATCTTTTGAGTGTCTTGTAAATCTTCGAAATGCTTTAGAAGGGGCTCGAATTTCTGGATCGCTTCCTGGAAGTTGCGGTTTTTATAGCTTGATTCCGCGCCGGCAAGCTGCTCCTCAATCGTTTGCGGGACGGCCGTCGTTAAAAGAAATAGAAGCACAAATACAGTCTTCATGATCGGCCAGACTAGATGCATTATAACGCCTGGCTCACTCTAACAAACGAAACATCGAAAATCACTGGCAGCTTCCAACTTGACGCCGGAAGCTGCCTTTACAGTGCAAGCAAACTTGCCATTTAGGGGCACAACACCGTGCAGTTCATCTCGGTCCCTCGGGCTCCACCCTTTACCGCTTCTGTATCTTTCGGCTTCAAATCCTTGACGGTTTGTTTGTTGAGCTTTAATTTGCGCTGTTTTTCTTCCTTTGTGTGTTCTTTACTTCCTTTTCTATTCATTGTTTCTCCCTTTATTCTGAATTTGATTCTTTTCTATAAGCAAGACGCTCCGGAACGAAACTTCGATAAAGACGGATAGATGAGAAGAACGAATCGTTTCCCGGACTTTATCGGCAATCTGCTCGCTATCGATATCCTGGCTTTCCAGTTCGTATGGGTCAGCACCACTTTCCGGACTGGATGCACTGGCTTGGACAAGTCGGGCAGAGGCTGGGTTCGCTATATCCTCTCAGTCCTCCCTTTACTGCCTGAGGATCTTTCACACCTAAATCCTTGACAGTTTGCTTGTTGAGCTTTAACTTACGCGAGCCTTTACCTTCCTTTCTATTCATGGCTTCTCCTTTCTTTGACCACGTCGCGTTGTCCCGAATGACGCGCGCTAGTAGCGACGGGCGCGCTATCAGCACAGTACGGTACATTCAGGTTTCACGGAACCAGCAACCCGTGCACCACCCTTTACTTTTCCTGCATCTTTATCATCTGTCTTAAGATCTTTGATGGTTTGTTTGTTTAATTTTAGTTTCCTGCCCTTGCTGGTTTCTTGTTCCTTCGGCGAATTTGTTTTCATGGTATCTCCTAATGGTTCATTCGTTCTATAACCAGGACGTATGAGAAAAGGAGTCAACGCGGAAAGCTTTGGTAGCGGGGGGCCCAGGAGGTTACTTCGTGAAGATCAGTTTATAACGCGCAAGTTGTGTCGTCTTTGATCCTTTTAAGCCAGAAATCTTGAGCTGATGTTCGTCTTTCTGAAAGTACGCGGAATGCAACGTCACCGAAATCAACTGAGAAGCTTCACCGGGCACGGTCTGAATTTCCTTCCGCCAGATGTTTTGACTCTCTCGATCCATTTCCAGAACGTAACGATCAAAATTGTCGGATGGCAAAGAAAATAGGAGGGCCACTGTTTGATTCTTATCAAAAGTAATACGGATTGTTTTCTGTTCTGCCTCGCGTTCGGCGCGAACCGGAAAGACGAGCGATGGAGATACAACGGGCTCGGGAGATTGATTCACAACCGGCTCAACGGGCTTGATCTGTGGGGCCGAGGTTTGTTTGGGCAGGTTCGCGATTTCTTGCAGCAGCCTTGTTACTTCACGCTCCAGAACGAAACTTCGATAAGACGGATAAATGAGAAGAACAACGAGCAAAACAAGCATGGCATTGGCGTACACGGGAAGACGGAATTTACTGGCAACAGGAACCACCGGTGAACCTGTGCCGTACTTCTGGTTCAGCATCTCTTCGATATGCACGCGGTTTTCACGGAAGATCTTGTCGGCTTTTTCGGCATTCAGAACGGTTCTGTCTAAAACCTTCTCCGACTCGCTCAACTCTGAGAGCATTTGCGCGCAAACCGGACAGCCGGCCAAATGCTGCTCAAACTTTTCTTGATCCTCGTTTGAAAGCGAATCCTGGAAATATTCATAAAGGATCTCAGTTTGGTCGCAATTTTCTTTCGTATTGAAAACGTCACGGAAAGAGTATTCCTGACTGACTCTTTTGTTACTCATCTAATTCCCCCAGGAGAAGGATCTGATCGATCGAAATCTGAAAGCCTTTACTCTTCATGCAACCTTCCAAATGTTCTTTGATCCGGTCGTAAGATCGTCTCAAGCTTGCATTATCAATTTTTTGAATTCTAATAATCTGCGCGGCGCGTAGTCCGCTCCAGCGCAGCTTAAATACACTCAGTTGAACAGGGTCCATCTTTTTCAAACAGGCCGCGAGACATCCCAGAATCTTTTGCCGGTCCATCTCCGCGATGTACCGGTCCTCGACGCGCTCTTCACAGGAAACCTCAATTCGGCCGCCTCCAGGTTCCTGTCCCTTTAAGTAAGACGAATGGCGAAGACGGTCAACGCAAAGATTTCTTGCAATTGTCATCAGCCAGCTTTTAAAAATCGCAGGATTCTTGATCTTTTCCGCGTTCTCGATGACTTTGACAAATACATCATGGAAGGCGTCATTGGCAAGATCGTAATCGCCGAGGTGATAATAACAAACCTTCAGAATAAGATGTTTGTAACGCTCGTACAGAGCTATCAGAATCTCTTTTTTTTGGGACTGCGTTCCATCACGGAGGCGAGTCAGCAGATCGGCATCAGACAATTCTGAATACATCAAGCAACACCACAACAAACTCGCGGTTGCTTCATTATAGTCTCAAATATTTTGGTTGGACGATAAGGGTGTGGAGTTGTGCCGTTCAAGCGAAGCTGGCGTCGCTACGTATTGAGAATATTTCGCGAATCACGTAGATTACCGGTAGACGAATGACGGTCCGAATTCAATGGAGCCGAATCAAAGACGAAGATCTGCTGAATCTGCGTCTCTGCGATCTTCCCATTAAGATCGAAGGAACTCCATTAAAGCGGCGAATACGACAGCTTTATAAGGAACTCTCTGCCTGGCGAATCCGGTTCAAGCCGCATGTGTGGTTATCCGATGAGTTTTTTACACCGGATCAAGTACCCGGTTTCGCGGTACCTTTCTATCTGGCGCATCCACGTCTGATGAAACTGGAACGAAAACAAATGCTGCAAATCGAAGGGGGGACGGAACAGGATTTCATGCGAATCGTTCGCCATGAAGCGGGCCATGCTTTGGACAATGCCTATCTTCTGCACCAGAATCCTCATTTTCGGAGGATCTTTGGGTCAGTGCGAAAACCATATCCCGAATCTTACAGGCCCAATCCGAACAGCCGGAATTACGTTTTGCACCTCGGCTCCTGGTACGCTCAATCGCATCCTCTGGAGGACTACGCTGAGACGTTCGCTGTCTGGCTCAGGCCGCATTCTCGCTGGAGGACCCGATATAAAGGTTGGCCCGCGCTCAAGAAACTGGAATTTGTGGATGAATTCATGAAGAACATCGCGGGAAAAGCTTCGAAAAACTGGAGTCGGGAACAAGTTGAACCGCTCCGCCAGATCAAAATGACGCTCGGGGAATATTATCAGCGAAAAAAAGAACAATACGCGATTGAATATCCTGCTTACTATGACCGTGATCTCCGGAGAATTTTTTCCGCTGAAAAAAAGTATGCCTCGCGCCAGTCTGCGGTCTCTTTTCTCCGCTATTATCGAACGGAAGTGCGCCGTCTCGTGGCGGAAGGAACAGGCGTTCATTCTTATTCCGTCGATCATGTTCTACAAACGATCATGGATCGCGCCAAAGAGCTCAGACTGCGAACCTGCTATCCCAAAAACAAGACGAAAAGAGAGTTTTTGATCATGCTGACAGTGCATACCATGAACGTTGTCCATTCGGGCCGGTATCGATTTTATTATGGGCTTTAAGCAAAAGAAAAAACTAAAGATTCTGGGTGTTCTGGATAAGGATCTAATCCCTCCTGAAAACATAAAAGACCTACCGGAGGAAGAGCGCAAAAAGTACGAAAATGAATATGACGTAATCTCCACGCTCCAGGAGCTCGGACATGACGTCAAAATTGTCGGTGTTGCAAAAGATGTGACGGTTATCCGTGCCGCGATGGAAGAGTTCCAACCTCAAGTTGCATTTAATCTGATCGTAGAAATGCATGGTTACTCCATGTTTGAGCCCCATGTGGTTAGTTATCTGGAGTTGATTCAACTCCCCTACACCGGCTGCAATCCGAGAGGATTAATGATTGCACATGATAAAGCGCTTACGAAAGAAATTCTGACGTACCACCGGATTCCGGTTCCTGCTTTTGCCGTCTTCCCCCGGAATCGCCGGATCCGAAGACCGCCGCGATTGAAGTTTCCGCTCCTCGTAAAATCACTTGTGGAGGAAGGCTCCGTGGGAATTTCCAAGGCTTCCATCGTCCATGATGATGATGCGCTCACCGAACGTGTAGAGTTCGTTCATCGCAAAATAAAAACGCATGCAATTGCGGAACAGTATATTGAAGGGCGAGAAATCTACGTCGCTGTTACCGGAAATTACAGATTGCAGGTTTACAC
>JBKKAT010000502.1:0-10985 GCA_046714535.1 Acidobacteriota bacterium
GATCAATCCATCGCAAATTGGATCATCGCCTACAGAAGGGTAGTTGGCTCTCTATCACACGCTCTTCAATGGTCAGAAAGAATAGTCGCTGCTAGAAATCCATCCACAGGCCGGCAGACAACCACTGCTCGTCATCCTGGAAGAATTCCGTTAGAGGAGGATGGCCAACCACGTAACGCACTCCGATGCGCCAACGTCGCCCGGCTGAGGTCGCAAGCATGCCCGCTTCCAAAGAAAGATCAATATCCCAGTTACGCTCCTCATGGGATTGCACGTCAGCAGCCACATACCAGCCGAGACGGCCTTTGGCCCACGATCGAGGCCATTCCCTTTCAACGCCTGTTTGAAGCCGCCACGGTCTTTGCAATTCTTCGTTGAGTCTGATGATGCCGTAACCGACTTCGCCGTACAAACGCCAGGATCCAGCAATGCGGGAGGCTCCACCAACGGAAAGCTCATCACGCCTGTAGCCAATTCGCTGCCGATCATTTTCCTTCAACCACTCATCGCCTACATGGCCCGACACATGACGGTACGCGAACAGGAGAGTGAAAGCATCAGACTTTTTTGTGGTTACAGTGAGACCGTAATTACCATCGTAACCGATATTGTCCAAATTGCTTCCCGAGTCGTATTGCGCATCAAGCCCGGCTTCAATGCTGACCTGCAATAACCGTCCTTCTGGATTTGGCTGCTGCAAACGCAAGATTCCAAACCGACCGCCTGCCGCGGTCCAGACGCGTGCTCCGGAACTGTCAGGAATATCGGTTACGGTATTCAACTGGAAAGTAAGCGCATTCGTCGGCCGATACGGATCAGCGATATATGGCTGATGCAGATCGTCAGCAGGAAACAGAAGTACTTGCCCATTCCAAAACTCTGGTGAGGACTCTTCTTGTGAGACGGTTTGGGCGAATGCAGGCGCAGTTGTCACGGCATTTTGAAGGATAAACACTGCAAGAAGTAACCATATTGAGCTAATCGCGCGCGTCATGTTTGGTCCAGATTTGTGTAATACAAGCGGCAATGCAACACCCTGCGCGAGTATTGTAAGGTGCAGGTGTCATGAAAAGCAACTGCGTAGGCGGCACCCCGTTTGCGAATAGATCGTGGAAAGTATCAGAGTGACTGCGGACAATTCGTTCGCCGAAGTTTTCGTTGTGAAGATCGCAGTAGTGATTAAACTCCAAAGTAGCAAAGAATGCAGACAGGAAAGATAATGTTTATGCAAGGTTACTTTTGCTAACTAGACTGCAGGTTTGAAAATAGGGCCTTAAAATGCACAATGCTAGCAATGATTAGCATAAAAGTCTGCATGATTCCCTGTGTACGCTTCAACTGATTTGTTCTGTCTCTTTCCGACTTCCTCCTCAGCTACTCCACAAGATCGTCCTAAGCTTGCTTGACTCACAAAATGCCCTGCCACTACGCCGGCCTTCAGGAAGCTCAATCAGGGCGGATCAATCCATCGCAAATGGGATCATCGCTTACAGAAGGGTAGTTGACGTACTTCCATCCGATGCTGCGTCGAGAAAGCAATCTCCAGCTCCAGTAATTGACGATTCGATAACGCAGGCGCCGAGGAACAATAGCCTGGAAACCCCAATCTGCCAGAGTAAAAAAGAACACAGAGGCGGCCCACCAGGAAAAGTGTTCCTTTTTCAATGATTTTACTTCACTCTTGATAACTGCTTGCACTGAATCATCCAGACCGAAAAAATTCTGAATCGACAGAATGGCTGGAGTCCTGCGGTACATCCAGGCGGCGAATCCGAATAGTCCTCCCAGAAGAACTATGAAAAAGAACCTGCGAGAAAATCTGCGGGGTAAGCTTTTGATTTCTTCGCTCATGTAACTTCAGATTCTATCAAAAATCTTACTTTCTTTGTGCCTTTACGCCTTTGCGTTAGTATTAACGCTTTATATGGCGGTGTGGCTTTGCCTGATTCCCTCTCGATTGTTATGCCGGTGTTCAATGAGCAGGATGTGATTACGGATGTCATAAGTGAGTTCACGCAGATTCTCCAGAAATTTGAGCGTCCGGAATTTATCATCATCAACGATTGCAGCACCGATCAAACAGAAATGATTCTCCAGTCTGAACAAACACGGATTCCATATTTACGAGTAATCAATCTGCCACAAAATCGAGGCCATGGACCGGCCCTTGCGAGAGCCTTTCGCGAAGCCACCGGGGAACTGATATTTCATTGCGACAGCGACCGTCAGTTTGTTGCGGAAGATTTCTGGTTGTTATATCAAAAAATGGAAAAAGAAGGACTGGACGCTGTGATCGGATGGCGCGGAAAACGAAAGGATCCGTTTGCGCGTCTCGTCCTTAGCCGACTTCTGCAAACGTTTTTGCTTATGCTCTATGGTGTGCTGCTTCCTGACAGCAATTCCCCCTTCCGGCTGTACAGAAGAAAAGCGTTGGATCGCCTTTTGTTGGTCCTGCCGGAGCAGCCGATGATCCCATCGATTCTTATGTTAGTCGGCGCAAAAAAGATGAACATGAATGTGGGTTGGGTTGAGGTTCGTCATCGTGCGCGCACAACCGGCAAATCGTTCTTACGAAGCTGGAAGATATTTCGGTTGTGCACTCCCGCATTGCGTGAAGTGCTTCAGTTTAAGCGTCAACTCCCATGAAGAATCCAAAGATTGTCATCCTGGGAATGGGCGCCTGCGGTCTTGGTGCTGCCTGGAGATTGCAGGAGCTTGGATATACCAATTACAAGATTTTTGAAAGAAATGCTCATCCCGGAGGCCTGGCCTACTCGGTCACAGATGAGAAGGGTTTCACATGGGATATCGGAGGGCATGTTCAATTTTCCCATTACAAGTATTTTGATCAGTTAATGGATCTTCTCATGGGTGATGAATGGGTGTTCCATGAACGCAGTTCCTGGGTTTGGATCCGCGATCGTTTTGTCCCATATCCGTTTCAAAACAACATTCGATATTTGCCCCGGGAAGATATTTGGAAATGCCTGTCGGGATTGATCGAGCTGTACAAACATCCTTCCTTGCAGCCGAAAACCTTTCGCGACTGGATTCTGAGCGTTTTCGGTAAAGGAATTGCAGAGCTTTTCATGCTGCCTTACAACTTTAAAGTATGGGCTTATCCTGCGGAAAAATTAACCTACAATTGGATCGCCGATCGAGTTTCCGTGGTCGATCTGGGCCGAATCATCGAAAATATTCTTTTTGAACGTGATGATATTTCCTGGGGTCCGAATAATCGCTTTCGCTTTCCGCTCAAGGGAGGCACGGGAGAAATTTGGAAAAGACTCTATGAACGGCTGGATCATAGTAGAACTTATCTGACGCATGAAGTAATCAGGGTGGATCCGAAGAAACGTCTCGTTGTATTCGACAACGGCCTTCAGGAACCTTATGACGCTTTGATCACCACTCTTCCCCTGGATCGATTCCTTCTGCTTTCGGATTTAGAGGAACAGTCCGCGGCAGAGAAACTTGTACACTCATCTACCAACATCATAGGAATCGGACTGAAGGGACAGCCACCTGAACATTTGAAAACCAAATGCTGGATGTATTTTCCCGAATCGAATTGTCCATTCTATCGAGTTACTCTGTTTTCGAACTACTCTCCATTCAATACTCCGGACCCCGGGCAATACTGGTCTCTGATGGCTGAAGTCTCAGAATCTCCGGACAAGATCGTAAACCACAACTCAATTTCGGAAGAGGTCATCGAGGGAACACTGAATGCGAAATTGATCACAAATCGTGAAGATATCGTGGATCTCTGGTATCACCGCGAACCTTATGGATATCCAACACCCACTCTGCAAAGAGACGAGGCACTGAGTGTGCTTCTCACTTTGCAGGAGTTGGATATTTTTTCCAGGGGAAGATTCGGTGGATGGAAGTATGAAGTTTCCAATCAGGATCATTCTCTGATGCAAGGGGTTGAAGCAGTAAACAGAATTCTTCTGAATGAGGAAGAACTTACGCTGTGGAATCCACACAAAGCGAATGCTGGTGGCAATTAAAGGTGATCAATTGAGCACCACCACCTTCTCCGTTGTAATTCCCACCTATGGCCGCCCGGCTTTATTGCAGGAATGTCTGAATTCAATCTCAAGACTGAACTATCCATGTGAGTGTTTTGAAGTGATTGTCGTTGATGATGGCAGTCCTGAGCCGCTCGACTCTATCGTGGGTAGCTTCAGTTCACAATTGAATGTAAAGTTCATTCGTCAAGCTCACGCCGGACCCGCAACCGCACGAAATACCGGCGCCTCGGCAGCGCGTAACGAGTATGTAGCTTTTATTGACGATGATTGTATTCCGCACGAGGATTGGCTGCAGAAATTCGCCGGAAGATTCCAGATGGCGCCCGATCATGGTGTCGGTGGGAGAATCATCAACAGACTGCAGGAAAACGTATACTCAACCGCCTCCCAGCTTCTGTCTGACTATGTTTATTTCTATTACAACGGAAAGGAGCCAGGCACAGCGCGCTTCTTTAGTTCAAACAACGTTTCGTTCCCCGTAAAATCGTTTTTGGAAATCGGGGGGTTTAATACGTCTTTCCGCAGAGCTGCGGCCGAGGATCGGGAGCTCTGCATGCGGTGGTTGCATTCAAAACGCTTGTTGACTTACGAAGCTGAGGCTAAGGTTCATCACGCTCATTCGCTAAGCCTGACAGGGTTTTGGAGGCAGCATTTCCACTATGGCCGCGGCGCTGCTCTCTTGCATAACATCATTGAAGAGTACAACTACGCTTCCATTCCGGTAGAACCGGCTTCGTTTTATTGGAACCTCCTTCGACATCCATTTAATCAGCGCGCTTCGCGTCCTGTCATAATGGCTGCACTGATGACGATATCTCAGATCGCAAATGCTGCAGGATATTTCTGGCATAAGCAGCGAAGCTAGTGTCAGCCGCGTCTCCGATCCGAATTCTGCTAAAATGACGACTATGCAGACAAAGTATCAGGAAGATGCCGGAGTCTATGAAATTTTCTATCCACTGGCGATTCGCTGGAAACTCCTGGCCGGTGGCGTTCTTGCTGGAATGATTCTGGCTGCAGTTGCAACCTCTTTCATGCCAAAGCAATATGAAACCCATTTACTGTTGAGCATTGGGATCGCTGTCGATAAGAACCTGGAGGATCCATATACTGTAACCAAAATTATGAATACCGAGGCTTATCAACAAGCGACGGCAGCTAAAGTTGGTTTGAACTTTCCGCCGAAGCGTTTACAAAAAATGATTCAGGCCGAAACAGATACCGGGAACCGTGTCCCCTGGGTAAGCGTCCGTGTCACAGAAGAAAATCCACAGACGGCGGTAAAGCTTGCCAATGCACTCGCTGACGGGATGATCCAGCGCCATGCAGTAATATTCAATGAAAAAATGCAGCGTTATAAGGATTATAAAGTTGAGCTGGAGCGAAATATTGCTGAATTCAGCAAGGAAACAGAAATTCTGAAGGGGAACCTCACTACTTACCGGTCCGGCCCTCACGATCTTTCAGCTGAGATGATGCTGCAAACGAGACTTACCGACAAGGAAAATCAAATCATCACCTTCAACCGGGAATTGCGAGACCTGTCGACATTGCTAACAAATGCTCACAGTCGTAAAACTTCCCTGTTGGCGGCTCCTGTTCTTCCCACATCGCCGGAGAAACCAAGCCTGAAATTGAATGTGATCATTGCCGCTGTAGGGAGCTTATTCCTAATGATTTCGTTCGTTCTATTAAGGGAGCAATACAGGAAGGGCTCACTCGGCATCTAAAAATGGCATTGCTGGTCCTGCTTGGAAGCGGTTTCTTCCTTGCTTCGGTGGCGATGCTGGATCAAAAGATTTTGCAGCTTGTTTTCTTGCTGCTTTTTGTTTTGGCCGGCTTGCTCGTACGGTACAAACTCTTCACTGCCTACCTTGGCTTTTCTTTTATCTATCCGCTGTTGCCCTCGCAATCACAGCACCTTGTCACAATTAATATTCTCGAGTTCTTTTTTCTTTCATTCGCTTTCTGGTGGGCATTTCAGCGAATTCGGGAAGGGCGTTGGAGACTTCCGGTTCATTCGCTCAATCCGCTTCTTTCGCTGCTCCTCCTTGTTACCGCGATCTCAGTCTTGTTGGCCCTCTTACGGAATCACTTTGTGCTGTCAGAAGTTTTTTTTATAAAACTCAAAGAGCACTGGAACATCTTCAAGGCGAATACCTATCCCGATTTGGGCCCTTTGCACAGCTTGATCTACTTGCTGGAAGGAATACTCTTTTTCTACATCACAATTGACGTTCTCGATACACCGGAAAAGGTCCACAGAACCGCGCGCACAATTTTGTATTCCGCCGTCCTGGTTTCGGTTCTCGGCATTTTGCAGTACGCGTTTCGATTCCACTTGCTTGAATACTGGGTTAGAGAGAATCCGGAGATTGTGCGCATTAATTCGACCTTCAGTGATCCTAACTCTCTTGGAACGTATCTGGTTACGATCTTTTGTTTTGCTACTCTTGCGTATCTTTCTTTTTCGAAAGGTTCTCAACTCTACCTCGCACTTTTGGGAATCGTTTTTCTGGCCCTCTTATTTACAGCTTCCAGAGCAGGGCTGGCTGCGGCGTTCGTTGTTCCATTGCTACTTCCCACGGTCGTAAAGTGGTTTGGTGTCGATGCAGCGCGGCATTTGCGCGGCCCCACTTTATGGCTTGTAAAACGCGGAGTTTATGTAGCGGTAGGGGCAGTCACAGTGCTTGTGATCGCAGCTCTTCTCATCAATTATCAAAATCCAAAGCCAGGTTCTTTGTTTCAAATCATTCTGTATTCGTTCAATCCGCAACTCACTTTTGATCAGGTATTGAAGGGAAGGGTCGCATTCTGGAAGATCGCGTTTGACGTGTTTCAGGATTATCCCATGTTCGGTAGTGGTCCTGGTACCTTCCTGGATGTGCAGCGGAAAGCGCCTTATTTTCTAACGCAGCCGGAAAATGCCCATAACTATTTTTTGCAGATTCTTTCAGAAACCGGTATTTTGGGGCTTCTTTCATTTTGCGCAATACTTGTCCAGACGCTGCGTCTGACAATGAGAAAACTTCGGGGTTCGGATGCGGGAGATTTTTCGTTGTCTCTGGGATTCCTGGCAGGATGGATAGCGTTTCTTGTAACCTGCTTTACCGGTCATCCCCTGCTGCTTCTGAAACTGCAGTTCGTTTTCTGGAGCTTTTTAGGGTTTCTGCTGATTCAGACAAAAAGTCCTCAGCTTGAGCTTCGATCCCGTCTGGCCGGCGCAGTGCGCCCTGTGATTGTTTTCGGAATTCTCTTGATCGCAGCACTTCAAATTGTTTCGACGCTTCGTTCGCGCGCCATCTCAGTTTATGAACACGGATATCACACCTTGGAAAAGGACGAGGAAGGAAACTTTTTTCGATGGACATCCCGTGCGGCAATTTCAAACATGGAAGTTCGTGGAAAAGTGCTTTCCTTTTCTTTGCGTCAGCTCAATCCCGAGTTTGTGAAAAAATCAGGCTATGTGAAGCTTTTCCTGAACGACGAACTTCTTGATGTTCTGCATTTCACGGACATTAACTGGAGAGAAGTTACCTATTACTTGCCACAACTGAGAGAGGGTACACGCGCTACCTTACGGATCGAACCGGAAAACTGGTTTATCCCGTTTCAATCAGCAACCGACAGGCGGGAATTGGGCATCGCAGTACGCAATTTTGTTTGGAAGTGTTCTTTGAACCATGCTACCGGAGTTCATGAATTGGAGCGGGAGGGCACGGAAAGTTTTTACTGGACGCAAGGACAAGCTTCTTTCCCTTTGTATATTTCAGGCAACACGATTTCGTTTCGTCTTTTACCCAATTCCTATGCGGAAAAAGAGCCTTTAGAAGCCGTTTTTTATTGGGACGATCTTCTCATCCATCGAATGAAATTGAACCGGGTGCAATGGCAAAATGTCTTTCTGAATATTCCTGCTGGCAGGCGCGAGGGCATTCTGACCATGCGTGTGTCGCGGACGATCAATCCCAAAAGAACAGGGAAGGGGACTGATCTTCGCGATCTGGGCCTTCGGATCAGCTGGCCCTTCCAGTCCGGAGGCAAACCGGCCCATTTTAAAACGACTCCTGAATCACCGGGCGTCGCAGCCCTCTACGGTATTAGTAACAACAGGAATCATCCGGTGCGGCTGCTATCTTATTCATTTGAATCGGCTGATTCACAGCCGGAAATACTGAGAAGTGGACTCCGGTTGCCCGGCGAACCTCGTTTACTTGATTCCGTTTCCGCCGGCGAGAAGAATTGGATTACGATATTTTCGAACGCAGGACCGGACGGCTTCCTTGTTCTTAACAATTTGAAACAAGATGTTCCTCTTTCAGGCGGACCGGTTGTGGTCCGCATGAACGCCAGGGGAAACATCGTTGCAAGTGAGGCGCCGGTGGCCAGTTTGCTGCTCAATGGCCGGGAGGTGGCAAGGCAACCGATTTTTTATGAAGACTGGGTCGATTACTATTTTCCTGTTTTACTGGCGGAAGGCCGGAATCAACTGTCCGTAAGATTTGTGAACGACTATTATTCGCCGGTTGAAGGGATGGATCGAAATCTGTTCATTCGTGAAATTGCAGTGATTCCAGCAAAGCTGAAACCGGTCGAGTTGAAGGCCGGCTGGCAAGCGTTGCCGGATCGGATTTTGATTGCCGAACCTGTGGATCCGTCTCTACCATTTTCTCCACAAGACTATTGCTATAGAATTTCGCCAGATAAATAATTCCCCCAATATGGCCGATTCCATCGAAGAGCAGCAAACCGGAGAGTCCCACAGATCTTTCTCTTTGCGCTGGGCAAAAAACTCCATCTTTTACTTTATTTCTCAACTCGCTGGAAAAGGACTTTTTTTCCTGATCACGGTTTATCTCGCAAGAGTTCTGGGCGCTTCGGAATATGGAAAATTCGCTTTCGCATTTGGTTTTGTCACCCTGTTTTCTGTGATTACAAAATTCGGGCTTGATCTCCAGACTTCCCGGGACGTGGGAGAAAATCCTGAGCTTGCCGCTCAATACTTTCGCGCTTCTGTAGCTCTTCGCACGATTCTCGCCTTCGTTTTTCTCCTGATTGTATTGGCTGGAATTCAGGTACTCGGAAAGGATTCGGATGTAAACCGGCTGATCCTCTTACTGGCGGTAAGCGCTGCCTTGCAGTCTATTGCCGGAGCAAGCACTTCTTTATTTGAAGCAGTTCAATCGTTTGTGTACCGTTCCATTTTGAATGTTTTGATGTATGGCGTTATTTTTCTGGCTTTGCTCATTGCCACTTCTTCGAAGCCGGATCTGGAGTCTGTCGGGCCTGCCTTCTTGACCGGTGCGGTCTTGTATTGCGTTATGGCTCTTGTCCTGTGTCATGTAAAAATTGTCCGGTTTAGCTGGCAGCGCGATTCTGCTTTTCTGTGGAAGCTTTTCAAGATGGCCCTTCCCCTTGGTTTAACGGAAATCTTCATCGGTATTTACTATCGCATCGACACGGTCTTGCTCTCTTTATTTACAACCGATGAGATTGTGGGCTGGTACGATGCTGCGTATACCTTCGTTTATGGATTGAGGTTGTTGCCGGTTACGGTTGGCATGGTGTTGCTGCCAGGTCTTTCCAAACTGTTTTCGAAGGAACCTCAAAAGGCGCGGGAGATTTACCGGCTCACGATGTACTACAGCATCGCTATGGGGGTCTGGATCACTTTCTTAATGGCAATGAATTCCACGCGGCTGGTAAATCTCGTATTTGGTCCCGGATACGCACCTTCTGCCGGCGTGTTGGTCTGGCTGATCTGGACTTGCGTCATCATGTTCGCGAATGCTTTTCAGGGCATCCTTCTTGTGATTACGGAGCAACGGACCGCCCTATTCCGCGCAACAGCTGCCGGCGCAATCTCGAACATTGCTTTGAATTTGATTCTGATTCCCAGATGGGACATGTACGGAGCAAGTGTTGCGACCGTTCTGTCCGAATTTTGCGTATTCCTGATTTGTGCCGGTTACCTGAGAAAATTCGTGAGCCCTGCCTCTTTTCTTCGATTTGTTTTTGCCCCGCTGTTGGGATTTTCGGTCATGGCTCTTCTATGGTTCTACCTCGATCAATCACATTTTCTACTTACAACGGCTTTGTGCACCCTGGCATACTTCATTCTGTTTTTTGCGTTGAGAAGATTTGGCGTTCCGACGCGACCGGATTAGCATCAGATGCGCAAGATGCAATACGCAATAGAGAGCAGAGCGACTTTATTTCTGTATTTTCTGGCATGCCTGTCGCTTGGATTCTCAATAATGTTTTTCGAATCGCCATGGTATGTCCTGGCTGCTGCCGCGTGCTTTCTTTTGTTTGTCGTAGCGATGGCGAAAACCACATGGGCGCTGTACGCGCTGCTGTTGGCGTCCCTCTGTACTGCGATTTCCGTTGAGGTTGGGCCCGTTACCGTGCGCCCTGATCAGGTCGTAACGCTGATCATCGCAGCAGCACTCTTTTTGATGGTAATTTCCGGTAAGCATCCGCCCGTTACTACAAATCTCGATTTGCTGATTATTGGCTATTTGCTTTGCAATCTTTTCTCATCCCTGCTGAACTCTCCCGATCTCCGAACAAGTTTACAAAAGTGCCTGCTTCTGGGAATTACATTTTCTGCTTATTTTGTTTCAACGCAACTCATCAAAAGCCACAAAGTTCTTTCAAATGTGATCACGCTTTTTGTTGTTGTTGGAGTGATCGAGGGCCTTTATAGCATTCTGTCTGTGTTTTTATTGACCGCCGGAATGAATATCGGCGGGGCTCATGCGGCTTACGGTGACATTTATGCCAGAGGCACTTTTCTGGAAGGGAACATCTTTGGCAGCTTTGAAATGATCGTTGGACTTCTGCTGCTGAGCTTTCTTTGTAGCGAGCATTTCAAAGAAAGAAAGAGCATGATTCTGATCGGATTTGTGATTGTCCTGGTAGCTATGGTGATGAGTTTCACTC
>JBKKAT010000503.1:0-4839 GCA_046714535.1 Acidobacteriota bacterium
GGGATATTTATACAGGTAAACCCAAAGACAAGAAGCTTAAAACGGCCAAGGATCCTCTTGCAGCACTCCTGACTTCCAGTCCGAAATCGGCGGCCGCCTCCAGAGAGGAAAGAGCAAACGAAGTTACGAAGAAATTAAAAATTCGTCTGGAGCCTTCAGAAATCGACGTGATTCAAAATCTAGCCGTCGACTTTCATCTGACCGGAGGAAACATCCACAAACGATTCTCCAATGCTTTGACCGTGACACTGGAAGGAAAATCAAATCCCAAAAAAGTGGTTTTGAGAATAGAGCTGGAAATCCTAAAGAAGTGACTTAGAAAATGAAAAATTAAAGATAAAAAATCAAAAACGACGGTTTACAAGGTCGGCAGACGGGAACGTTTTTCATTTTTTATTTTTCATTTTTGGTTTTTAGTCGGTGGCCTTCCCAAGATAAACTTGAAATATTCTTACTCCAAGATCCCGTGTATCCCTGGAAACCTTATCCGAAGCCGGACTAAAAGTCTTATCAACAGCAAGCTTGATTTCGACTTGTTTGTCCTGGCCCAGCGCGTCTTTATCAATATTATATTTCTTGATTACCGGCATATTCGATTCGATCGGCAAGGTCTCCACTTCATGTCCACCAACAAAGACACTCAACTTTTGTCCGTCAGTAAAACGCTCAGGTACCCCCGCGAATTTCAGATAAAGCAGCGAGTCATCCATCGGATTTTTTGCTTTTATCGTCGCTTCTTTTTTCATCCATCTCCAGTTCGTGCTGATTTCCGCGGGATCTGTTTCCGGATCATACCATCCGGTTGAGTATTGGATCGAAGGCGCCTGTGGCGGAATTTCGATCAGCAATGTGCCCATATCGTAAGAACGATTACCAAAAGGCTTTGCTTCAAGCGTCACCCTTTCCCCTTTGGAAGGAGAATAAATTCCGACAACCACCGCATACTCCCCTGCTGGAATATTCTTAGGAATGAAAATCGTGCGAGTCCAATTGTAATTCCCATTCGGACGCCATTCCCTGGTTGGTTTGGGCGGCTGATGGTCATCCTGGAAGCGTCTAACCTTTCTGGGATCAATAAAATGAACAAATACCGTCATGTCCTTATACAAAGCAACAAAATCGGGTTTTGTTGCAAAGGAATACGTAACCTCAATCGGAGTTCCCATTTCAGCCGATCTTTTGTTGATCTGAACTTTTGGCGTAACCGTCGCCTTCTGACCTTTACAGGCATAGAAACTGGAAACACTGAGAAGAACAAGAGCACACAAAAAATGACGGAGATAATGCAATCTAATATCCTCCACAAAAAACAAAGAGGAGATACTACTGCAATCATTTTGGAGTGTCAAACTCTGGAATTTAAGATCGCAGATTACTGATTTCAGATTCAAATTGAATAATTGAAAATTGAGAGAAGCTTTTTCAACTCTATGTGTTAGATTGAGCGAGATTGGAAGAGATCCAGCGAGATTCAGCGAGATTCATACACTTGGAATGCTGCCATGGCCTATGAACATTTGTGGTGATCAAAATTGGTCAAAAACTTCGAAGGGGGCTTGAATTTGAAAGTCGCCCGTAGTATCATGCGGGAAAATCAGAAGAAGTTTCCTATCCAGGGTGATCCCGGATAAGTGATGATGAGGTTATTGTCGATGAAAAAACTTTACCTGAGCCTTACGTGTTTTGTGTGCCTCGTTGGGTTGTGGGGATGTGGATCATCAAGAAAGACAATCGTTTTGAGCAAGCCGGTTCAGAATACCGGTGCGGCTGTCTCGAAGCCTAAGACGAATCCGGTGGATGCGGCGATTACGAGCGCCAGACACCATTATTTCCTGGGGGAAAGAGAGTTGAACCTTGGACATCTCGAGAAAGCCAAAGCGGAATTTGATTCCTCGCTGGATGTTTTGATGAAGTATCAGTCCGAACACGCGCCCGATTCTCGCGTTGAAGCGGTAATTAACGAGCTGCAGGAAAAGATTTTCCAGCACGAAATTGCTGCTCTCAAAGCGGGGGACGGGTTCACGGAACATCCGATGGAGCCCGCGCTCATAGACGAACTGAAGAATATTGATACCTTCCCTGCCCCTGATCAAGAAACCAAAAAAGAAGTTGAAAAAGAACTTAAATCTACCGCATATGACATTCCTGTGGAAGTGAACGATTCTGTTCTATCTTTCATACGCATTTTTCAGAATTCCCGCAGGAAGGAATTTGTTGGCGGTTTGGTTCGATCCGGCCGGTATTTGCCCATGATGAAACGGATTTTCCGTGAACAGGGTTTGCCGGAGGATCTGGTCTATACAGCTTTGATCGAAAGTTCTTTTAAGTCCAATGCGTATTCGCGTGCCGCAGCCAAAGGATTCTGGCAGTTCATTGCCGGAACCGCGAAAAGATACGATCTACGCATGGATTGGTGGGTCGACGAAAGATCCGACTTTGAACGGTCGACTTATGCAGCCACCGAATATCTGCGCGATTTGTACGCGATGTTTGATGACTGGTATCTTGCGCTCGCGGGTTACAACGCCGGGGAGAACAAGGTGGCAAGAGGATTAAGACAGAGTGGAGCTCGAAACTTCTGGGAGCTTGCCAGAACTGAATACATCCGGCAGGAAACCAAGAACTATGTGCCTGCAATTCTTGCGGCCATGATCATCGCGAAGGATCCGGAAAAGTATGGATTCTACGAACAACTGGAAAAACCTCTCGCCTTCGACACGGTTCCAGTCGATTATCCTGTCGACCTTCGACTCGTTGCTGAGTGTTCCGGAGTGACCCTTGACGAAGTTTATCTACTCAATCCGGAGCTGTCCAGACTTACCACTCCTTCCAACGTGAATTATCTTCTGCGGCTGCCCAAGAACAAGAAAGAAACCTACCTGGCCGAAATTGCTGCCATTCCTTCAGAAAAAAGAGTGACCTGGCGGAAACATGAAGTCCGGGCCGGGGAAACAATTAGTTCCATTGCAGCGATCTATCGGACCACGGAGAGTTCCATCGCCGCAGTCAATTCGTTTTCCACAGGATCTGACATCGCGGCAGGTCAAAAGCTTGTGATTCCAATCGGACGTTCCAATCCCGTCAGCTACGAACCGAAGAAAAGATATGCGTCATCCTACGGAAAAGAAAAATATTACCGTGTAAAAAAGGGAGATACACTTTTCAAGGTTGCGAATAAGTTTTCGCTATCCGTTCAGCAGCTGTGCGCCTGGAATAACATTTCAGCCAAACATGTGCTGCATACCGGAGAGTCTTTGGTCATTCGTGGCACGAGTTCGGCCTCGGCCTCCTCAAAAGGCAGCAAAAGAATTATGTATCAGGTGAAAAAGGGAGATACCCTTTACAAGATTGCCAGCAACTACAACACGAACGTAGAAAACCTGGTCCGATGGAATAAGAAAGCCAGAAGCGGTATTTATCCGGGCGACCGCTTGACCATCTATACCAAGTAATTTTAGGCGGGTTACTTGTGCGTAAAACGCATAAGTACCCGCCTTTTCTATCTATGGTAGAATCAGGGGCTTTGGAGATAGGGTGAATCAATCTCTTCTGAAACGGGTTACGACCACTTTCAAAGGTGGTGGCGTCAAAGCCATTCTTTTTAGAACACAGGTTTTTCTGCGCCGGCGTTACTATCGTTTCCTGTCCCTTTTTGAAAGGATGAACGCCGAGGTCTGCGCTATCGATGTTCCGAAAGAAACGGTCGCTGCTTGCATGTATAAAGCGCGCTTTAAAATCTACAATCGAAGCGGCATTGTTTGGAATGAGACAGGAAGTAAGACTCCCTCTTTTTCTGCAGCCGCTCTCATTGTTGACCAGAATGGAGAAATTTACGAAGCGGACCACGCGCCTCTGCCAAAGGATCTTAGACCGGGTTCCAGTTGCGAGATGGACCTGACAGTTGAAATTCCACGGAAACCGGGAAAATGCATGCTTAGAATCGATATTGTCCGGGAAAATTGTTATTGGTTCACTGAAATTGGTCGACAGGCTTTTGAAACTCCTATCTTAGTAACTTCACATTCTGCAACTCTTTTTGCATCGCGAATTCCTGCCATTGATATAACGCTCGATATAACCAACAAATGTCCCTTGAAATGCATTCAGTGCCGCAAGACCTACTTCGAGACGTTCGATGAGCAAAGGGACATGAATTTTGACTTGTTCAAAAAGATTTCGACTGAAGTATTTCCGCACGCCCGCTCCGTCATGCTTTCCAGCGCGGGCGAACCTTTGATGACGAAAAGTCTCTTTGATGCGATTGAAATTACACGCAGTTATGGTGTCCGGGAGATATCGTTCATCTCAGCAGGTTTTCATCTGAATGCAGGTCGGGCAGAAAAGATTGTCGACAACGGTGTCACCAGAATTGAGTTCTCGATAGATGGGGCCAGCGCCCCTGTTTATAACAAGATCCGCATCGGTAGCGATTTCGACAAAGTGATCAAAAACATAACATACCTTAGCGATTACAAAAAGAAGAAGAAAAGCCGGACTCCATTGATTCGTTTTAATTATGTGCTCATGAAGAACAACATTCACGAGCTTCCTGCATTCCTGGATCTTGCCGCAAAGCTGGGAGTCGAAGAAGTTCAGTCTCAACATATGGTCATTATTGTAGATGGAATGCAAGGGGAAGCCCTGGTTTTCGATAAGGAACGTTCGTACCATTTCATTAGTGAGGCAAAGAAGCGGGCCACTCAGTACGGAATCAGATTTTATCACCAACCCCTTTTCGACATCGGAGATCAACATGCCGAAAAGAAATCGTTCATGGATGGCTCAATCTGGACTAATGAAGATCAATTCGACTTCGAACGGAAGACCCATCCCATTCTT
>JBKKAT010000504.1:0-6913 GCA_046714535.1 Acidobacteriota bacterium
GTTTTATTGATCCCTTTACCGGAGAGGGAATCAATTATGCTTTCCTCAGCGCCTCGATTGCCACGGACGTTCTGGACGAATGTTTCCGGAAGAACGATTTTGATAATTCTGCTTTGATGGTCTACGATAAAAAGAGATACCAGGTCCTGGGGAGGAAGTTTCAGATGGCGCGTTTACTTCAAAAGGCCATTCATTCACCGATCTTTTCCGATTTTCTAGTGCGCCGGTTTGCCAGAAGACAGGCTCTTGCCGATACGATGGTCAGCGCCGTTGGTAGCGCAATCCCCGTTCATGAAGTTTGGAACTTTGGCTTTCTTCTCAAGGTGGCTCTGGGAAGTGATGAGCGCCGGGTTTAGGCCGGCATTGGAAATCCGGGGCTTTAGACTCGGCATCAGGTTCTAAAGACCATACTTTATAATTGACCCGCTAGAACGCCAAGATGCTCTACATTTACTTCCTCGTGTTGAACGCGATCGAAATGGTTGTCGAGTCCTGGATTTCGTTTCGCAATTCCAGGGCACTTCTGCAAAAGGGTGCAGTAGAAATTGCGCCATTTCTGTTGCCGGTCATGGCGATCCTCTACGGCGTCATGTACTTTGGCAGTCTTGCGGAATATCTGTATTTTCGGCGAGAGATTTCCATGACATGGGCATTGTCATTCGGCATTCTGTTCTGCCTCGCAAAAGCATTAAAATTCTGGGCCATCGCAACGCTCGGGTCGTTTTGGACGATGCGCGTACTGATCTTGCCGGAATCCCGAGTCGTAACCGGCGGACCCTACAGATGGATTCGCCATCCAAACTATGTCGCCGTGTTGATGGAAATTGCAGCCACCACCTTGATCGGAAAGTGCTTTTACACGTTTGGGATTGTCATAATTCTGTTTTCTGTTACGCTTGTTTTCCGAATCCACTATGAAGAGAATGCGTTAAAGGAGTACACTGACTACGGGGATCAAATGGGGATTCGGCATCGTTTCTTGCCCTGAGAACAATTGAGTATCAATGAAGAAAATATTTGTTCTTCTGTTTCTGTTTTCGGCTTCCTTTGTATCTGCGCAGATTCAGAATTACAAAGTAATTCCGGAGCAGAGTTCACTCACATTTGACGTGAGCGCACAGATGCATCAAGTCCATGGCATTTCCAGGGACTTTAGCGGAACGATCAGCGGTGATCCGAAAGACATAACGACAGCAAAGATTACGATCCGGTTGGACCCGAAAAACTTTGACACGGACAATCAAAAACGGGACAAAGTAATGCGGGAAAAGTCGCTCGAAATCGAAAAATTCCCGTTCATAGAGTTTGAATCTACCGCCTTTGAGACGATCAACAAAGGACTGAGTCCGAATCAGCCTTCAGACGTGACGGTAAAAGGCGTGTTAAAGCTGCATGGTGTGGAAAAACAAGTCAGCATTCCGGTTCGAGTTCTATGGGACGAGAGGCAACTGGTCGCCGATGGCACGATGGAACTCAAACTCGACGATTACACAATATTTCGCCCAAAAGTGTTGTTTTTCCGCTTGCAGAATGATGTGAAGGTACGCTTTCGAATCTCCGCCGAACGAATCCCCGAATAAGATAAAAGATAAAGGTTAAAGGTTAAAAGTAGCGCCTCCCGATTAACCTTTAACCATTAACATTTAACCTTTAACGTTTAACCTTTAACGTTTAACCTTTTACTTTAACTTTGTCGGCTTCCAGCGAGTTGAGCATACTTCCGACACGTTGGGCCATGACCTTGAAGATGCCGTGGCAAATCGCAGGATAGTCTTCCAGAATATCCCATAGAGTTTCGCGATCCAGCTTCAGACAGTGGGATTGTTCCGTTGCAACGGCTGAAAAAAGTCGTGGTTGATTGCCCAGCACAGACAGAGTGCCAAAACTTTCTCCTTCCTTGATCTGCGTTGCTTGCCCGGAGCCTCTGCGAAGTTCCACAGCTCCTTCAAACAAAATGAAAATTTCCTGAGCCAGATCCCCTTCAGAAAAAATCACTTCATGGGCAATGAACTCCTGTTCTATGCATTGATTGGCAAGGAGCAGTAATTCATTCGGTCCAAGTTCAGAAAAAATATCCACTTTGCCTAACCTGTCGAGTTTCTGGATCGTAGAAAGCTTTCTTTGAATTGAGCTATCGCGAATCATGCTTTTGTACCTCCATCTTAATGTTTCTTCCACCAGCGGCTGATTCTGGAAAATCTTCAATGTATTTTCAATATCGGGCTGCCAATCCTGCAGCTCTTCTATGCTGAGATCCGCAACCAGTGCCGCCGCGGGTAGTTGATCCTGGGCCCCCAGATAACCGAGCAAGACGGCCCTGCGAGTCGCCGAATCGCTTCTATTCCGGAATCTTGTGGTTCCTTCCAGGAGCGCCAGAATTCTGGACCGATGTTCGGGCGATAATACAGTGTCCAGCCATTCCAATGCTGCATCAGCCCTGCGTTTGTCTCCGTCTGTCAGCGCGCGATAAGCGCTGTAAATGCCTTTCGGTTCGTAAAGTAGTGCAAGCGCGCGAAAGATTCGTTCGCGAGCCCACACCTGTCTCTGCTGTAACACCCGTTCCATCACGCTTCCTGAGCGCGGCACAAAAAATCTTACGCGTTCGAATTCCACTTCTAGCGAAGTAATCTCTTGCTCAACAAGCGATTCAATCTTTTGCGGTGGAATGGTCAGCCGCTGACGTTTACGAAGCCTATTGAGCGCTTTGATCGCGACGAAACGAAGCACAAGATTGGAACCGAGCGCATGTTTCATCAAGAAATCGACTCTCCCGGGCGCTTCAATATCGGAGAGGATCAACAACACCTGTTTTTTTCTTTCTACCGGCTCCGATGGATCATCCACCATTCGTTGCAAATCCGGAAGAACGGCATTGCCATAGGCTCCAAGTGTCTGACGAATTTCCACGCGAAGGGATGGATTCCCAAGCAATTCAAACAGGGTAGGAATCAAGGTCGTTCGTTTTAGATGAGATACGCTCCGGAGTGCCATTTTCTGTACTTGCACCGCAGGATCATGCAAGAGTCGGATGCAAAGCTGATCGGTAGTAGAGGAAGGCTTCAAATTTTCCAGAATTCGCGCAACTTCCAGCCGCACTTGCGGCCGCGCCTTCTCTGCTGAATCGCTCATGATCTCTTCCAGCTTTTTATACGCTGCCTCTTTGGCCGGTTCCAAATCGAGATTCAAAGAACAGGCACAGGCGGCCGCCTGAACCGTTGGATCCGGATCCATCAAAAGATGAGCCAGCTTCGCAAGAGGATCGATGGAGGATTTGAAACAGAGATAGCGTATTGCTTCCACTCTTATGCGGGCATCCGGGTCGCTCACCATCTGCTCCACCTTACCGGTTAGATCTTCGTCTGTTTTGAAAAGTAATTGCAGCGACATCAGCCGGACCTCGGCGTCTTTGTGGTCCAACAATGGTTCAATATACGGCTTCATCTTTCGGGCCGGCATGGAAGAGAGGAGCTGCAGAAGATCGATGAGCGTCTCGCGATTGGAATTTTTTAAAAGCTCCGGCATCAGATTGTAAAAATCGGTTGTGAAGAAAGCCGTTTTTACACCGGAGAAACTTACGTCTTTTTGCTGGATGGCATTTGTCAGCGCTTTAGGATATTCGCGACCCAGGAAGAAAGTGCAAACAATGGCAACTATCAGAAGACTAATGCTGATGATAGCCAGCACAGGAAGGGGAACTTGTGCGATGGAAAAAAGCAAAACCAGCAGCACTGCCCCGATTCCTTCTGCCGTTCTAACTCCGACCGTATCGATCAACGACTTCAATCGTACTTTGACATCATCCGGAATCGCCATGTAAAGGACTTCCAGAGAAGAGCGATCCACGGAGTGTTTGAATAATTGTTCGGCCCCTTTCAAAAAAACTGCCGATACCAGCGTACTTGCTACCATTACCCAGGCGTTCCCGATCGCCATTCCCAGCGGAAGAATGGCAAGCGCAGAAGAGACGCCAACGCGGCTCATGAGAGTTGGAGTGATAAAAAGTTGAAACAAGAAAGTTCCAATACCAACGTACGCATAAAAAGATCCGAAAAATTCGGCCAGTTTATCCGCTGTAAACAGTTCTCTTTGCGCAATGACTTTGAATTGAAAATCTGCAAATGTTGTGACAACGGTACTAAGACCGACAACGAGTAACACCAGAACGACGAAACGCCGCTCGATCTTCGGAGCCTCTTCTTCTCTGGGAGAAAGCGGCAATCCCGAGCCCAGAATAGAAAGCGCTTGCACAACAAAATGACCTAGCAGGATAAGAATCGTCGCAGCAGGGAGGAGCGTAGATACACTGGAGGCTTTGACGACCCAGGTGGCGAAGAATCCGCCGGCAGCCGCTCCCAAAATTCCCCCTGATCCGATGATGCCAAGATCGCGTTTGGCTTGCCGTGTTAGTAACTGTTGCGTGATCACGGACCAGCTCTGAACGGGAGCGAGCGCGCCAAAAACACCGGTCCACACATAAAGGATGGGAGTTGCCGGGGCCCAATCAACTTTGATTCCGGCCCATAAAATCAATGTGCCAACGGCAAACGCTTTCAAACTCAATTCAACCGCCGGACCGAGCGAGAGTCTTTTATACAACCGGAGGTACGTTGCAGCGACAACCGCTGTTACCAGTGTTGTGATCGCCATGAACCAGGGAAGAGCATTGGCTGCGTAGTCACTTAAAATCAAACCGTCCCGGGCGGTTTTCAAAATGATGAATGCAGCTGTGACCGCGAAAAGCAATCCGGCGCAGAGAAACGTTGACTTCTGCAGTCCTTCAGCAACTCCGAATCGCTCTCGCCAGTTCATCTAAGTTATTATAAGGGACCCCACTCCGTCGCGCAGGTATGGAGCACCGGCGTCCAGGCCGCATTCTGGGCCCAGGCGTCACGCCCCCTCTTAAAACATATAATTACCGATGATGATTATTCGTATTTCGCTTCTAATCTGTCTCCTGTTCACTGTTTCCGCATATGGATCAACAGCTCTCCTTCCACCGGAACTGGAAAACTTTCGAAATCAAGGACTGGATGCGTTGTTCAATATGAACTATGAAGCGGCGCGATCTACCTTCCAGAAAATGATTGATCTGGATCCAAAGCACCCGGCGGGACATATCTACATGGCGAACACGATTTGGCTCGGGCATCTTGCGCAGTTACGACGGCTACAAACAAACATTTACAACCGTGGCAATTCTTTCTTTAGCAAGACCGAAGATACGGCTGACCCCAAAATTGATAAGGCGTTTCGTCAGGAAATCGATAAAGGCATTTCTCTGTGTGAAAGCCGGCTGAGAACGCAAAAAAATGATATTTCCTCGCTTTACTATCTAGGCGTTGCGAAGAACATTGTCGCGGGCTATGAGGCGACAGTGAAAAGAAGTTTTTTGCCGGCATTGAGAAACGGATCGAGAGGGGACGGTCTTCACCGGGAAATTATGGAAAAGGATCCGGGGTGCATTGATGCTCAGCTTTCTGTTGGCATGTATAACTACGTAGTTGGCAGTCTGCCGCTTGCGGTCAAGATGCTTGTTTTTCTTGGTGGTGTTCGCGGTTCCAAAAAAGATGGCATTGCCATGTTGGAAAGAGTTGCGAGAGAAGGAAACTATGCAAAGGATGAAAGCAAAGTTCTTCTGGTGATGTTGTACAACCGGGAGAAACGAATTGCGGACGCGTTAAAAATTTTGAATGAATTGGTTACCCGGTATTCGAAGAATTCTTTGTTTCGCCTGGAAAGGGCAATGACATTGGGACAGTTGCGGAAGTTTAATGAAAGCGCCGCTGAATTTGAACTCTTGCTTCAGGATCCTGATGCGAGTTCTTACATTCCGGATCTGATTCACTACCAGTATGGAACGATGTTTTCGGATGCGGGCCGCTGGCAAGATGCCCATCAGCAGTTTGTTGCTGCGTTCAATTCAAAGAAAGCGCCACTGGCCCTTGCTACACTTGCACACTTGAACGCAGTAAGATCCCTGGACAGGCTTGGCAAAAGAGATCAAGCACTTCTGGAGTATCAAACCGTGCTAAAAAGGAAGGACGCTTTTGACTCACACGATCAAGCAAAAAAGTATCTCAAGAAGCCCTATTCCGGCTCCCGCGATTGAGCAAGGACGAGGGAGTAAACTTTCGTAAATCGAAAGCTCAACTCGTCTGTGACTCATGTGGTAAGCGAGGTGCACGAATCATTCATGTGACTCGGAGTTATGGACGCGGGAATGATTTACTTGTTATCGAAAATGTTCCTGTTATCAGCTGCACCCATTGCCATTCGGCTTTGTGTTGCCGCTTAACTTCGGCGTTTGGCACCACAAAGATATTTTAGGAGAGTTCATGAAAATAGAAGTGATTCTCAAGCGATTTGAGCAACCCGATGAGACGCGCGAAATGACCCTTGGCAAGTTTGAGACTGTGCATCTGGGTGGTATTACGATCGGTCGAGCCACTTATCAGCCGGGATGGAAATGGTCGACCCATGTGGGGCCGGGCCTTGGGTTGTCCCGTTGCCCGGTTGAACATGTTGGCCTTGTCCTTACCGGTGAGGCGACTGCTGCGTTTGAGGATGGACGCATCATTCCACTGCGTTCAGGCGATCTGTTCTATATACCTCCGGTTCCTCATGACAGTTGGGTCATCGGTAACGAGCCTTATGTGTCACTTCATTTCCTGGGTGCCGAGAAGTATGCGAAGTGATGCCGAACAACTCGTGTACCACTGAATAAGTTGAATTGTCAGAAAAAGGTGTGATCGGCTATCATGTTTTGTGAACGAGTTTAGCTGCAGTTCGAGAGTTCGGCGACACGAAACAGGGAGGGTATAACATGATGCTCGAAAACGACGCATTTGAGGAAATGCGTAAGGCACACACCAGCGCGGGCAACTACGATCTTGACACGGAGGCCATTATTGCC
>JBKKAT010000505.1:0-3782 GCA_046714535.1 Acidobacteriota bacterium
CTCCTGACTGATCCCCGCAAATCGTTTACCCTCATCCGATGCAACACGCGCAAGAATCGCCAGAATCAGATCGGATAGACCTTCCTTTTGCTCACGCAAAGGCGGAATACGAATCTCCATTGTGGCAAGACGATGATAAAGATCATCACGCAGCTTCCCGGAGCGGATGAGCTCCTGTGGTTCCTGGTTGGTTGCAGACAGTAACCGGAAATCGGAATGCTTCGGTTGTGTTTCGCCGACAGGGGTGTACGCTTTTTCTTCCACTGCCCTCAAGATCTTCGCCTGAAGTGGCAGAGGAAAAGCTTCCAGCTCATCAAGAAAAAGAATCCCGCCATCAGCTGCTGCAATCTTTCCCATTCGCTTACTTACATCGGTAGCAACCTTTTCGCCGATTCCAAAAAGCTCAGACTCCATCAAGTCCGCAGGAATGGCGGCACAGTTTAAAGCCATAAATGGGCCTCCTGCGCGCTTGCCCGAGCGATGCATCATGCGTGCAAACATCTCCTTACCGGTGCCGGTTTCACCGATGAACAGAATATTCACATCACTTTCCACTAGAGAGTGCAACTTTCGATAGATATCGAGCAATGCAGAGGATTTGCCGGGCTGATAACCATCGGGAAATACAAACTTGGGAAAGAAAAATATGTCCGATCGATCCTGTTCCTGCTGTTTGGAGAGTACTCGATCGGTTTTTGTTTGAGGGTTCATCGTATCCAGATCAGGTAGAAGAATCGGCGGGCTTTTACTATCCTCTTCAAAGACCTGAATCTCAATCATTCCCGCTTGAATGTTGTCTCCCGAAATCAGAGGAGCTGTCTGGATTTTCTCACCATTCAACAACGTTCCATTTGTGCTCCCCTCATCACGCAACTGCCACTCCGTACCTTTGCGCAGGACCGTAAAATGATGCCGTGAAACTCCTTTGTACGGCAGATAAATACGATTCTCCGGCATCGAGCCGGCGTTGAATTCAGTAGCGTCTTCGCTAAGAGGAAAAGTAATGGTTCGGTCGAAAACCTTCGTAATTAGAGTGAGCATTTCTTCTGTTCTAAAGATTATACCGCGGGATCGCAGATGGATGAGCCCGGGTTCGCCCGGGCTCATCGAAGAAATACTCGATGCTTTTCAGCGCTCAGAGTCCTGGAATCTGACAACAAATCGCGTAAGCGGTGACTGTTGTCGTAGACCCGCATGAATTACGGCCTCGTACGTGCCAGGAGTTAGTGGTGACACTGGGAGCACTGCCCGTGATCCAGACACTTGATGCACAAGGGGTCGTGAACACGCCGCCACCGGTGAGACTCATGCCAGATGGGCAGGAAGCAGTTGTGAAGTCCCAGCTCGTGTTAGGAGCAAGGCTAAGAGCTGTCTTGTTTGTAACACAGGTCAGCGGTGTCTTAGAAGGTGCCGAGAAATAGCCGATGACATCGGCAACAACATCCGTGTCGGAAATATTCGCGCGGAGACTGAATTCCAATGCATCACCAAAGCCCTGCTTGAGTGGAATTACTACTGTATTCGCAAGATTGTTTGATGAATTGTAGTTGATCACTACCGCGTTCGGAACAGTATCATCTTTGGGAAATGCGCGAAGGTTGCCAACCCCTTCCGCATTAACTGCAACGAGTATTATCATGAGGGCAGCCGGGTCGGTTCCGGGAACACCACAACTGCCTGCAAAGCCACCCTGATCATCATACGGGCCCTGAGCATCAAAACTGCGAGTTACACCAGCCAAAAGAGGTTGGTGACCTCCGGACGTGGAGCGGGTATCGATGATTCGGCAAGGAGTTAACTTATTGAACACCAGGTCAGCAGATACATCTCCGAGATCGTCCGTTTCAAACAAAATCTTATCCAGTGCGAACATAGAATCAGCGCTGCTGGCATCCGCGAGTCTATCATCGGAGAGTCTCATTAAGCCGCTCCGAAGTTCCGCTCCCCCATCACCTGTGAGCGAGATCCAGCGCCCGACAAGTCCTTCGACAAATCTGGCTTTATCTGCCGCGATTTGGTCAAGCAATTGCTGCTTTAGCAATGCGCCGTTATTCTGATCCTGTGCAATTGCCGCTGGAATATTGCTGCACGCAATCATAGCTATCATTAGCAGCGCCCAAACTGCATATCTAAGTTGAATGTTTTTCACTTTTTTCATCTTTCCTCCTGTTTTTCTCGCACGATTGAATTCTGAGGCAAAACGGAATGGGTGTCCCCACAGAAAGAAGTAGGCAAGAGAGTCGCAAGCGGGAAATTTGCAGGAAGTACCTATTGATTTAAGTAGTCAATTAGCTCAAGAAAAAAATCTATTCAAGAATCTTGGCGACTTGCCGTCCTGGCGTTTAAAGAATTTTCCGGCCAATTTCCGGAAAGAAAAGTGCGCAGCGCGGTAAATACGATGTCCGGAGATTCAATCCAGGGAGCATGCGCCACATTCTGAAGAGTTAGCAAACGCGCATTCGGCCACATCATCGCCCAGTCACGCGCGCCACCCAAAGGAGCGCTCCGGTCTTTGTCGCCATGTAGAATCAAAACAGGAGCTTTTAAGCGCGATAAATCTTGCTGTGTCAGATGAATGTTTTGAATCGACGGAAACAGATGTTCGCTCCAGTATTCCATAAAGTTTCGTTCATTCGGCAGGTCGCAACGTCCCCAATCGATTTTTCCAACGTTGGCCTGATTGAAAACGTTGATGGGTCCAACAACGGACCAAAATTGTTTGCAACTTTCGATCGGATCATCTGGTTTTGGTTCAGACTGTCTTTTGACCAGTTTGCTCATGACATCTGTGATTACCGGGTCCACGTAGGTGAGATGCGCTGGATACTGTTTGACTGCGTCCGGTGGAGCAGGACTGATCTGCACCATCCGGTTTACCTGCTGCGGATATTTCGCTGCATACAGTCCAATCATCAATCCAATGTAAGAGTGACCGATCAAATCCACCTGATTCGCGCCAAAGTGTTTGCGAACAATCTCGAGGTCCTCAATATCCTGCAATATTCCTTTCTGCAGTTTTGAACGATCGGTGATTGCATCCGAAAAGCCGCGATTTCTCACATCGTAAAATACGAATGTGGTTGAATCAGCGAGATGTTTGAAATGATCAAAGTAGTACATGCCATTCGGAACCAGAACAAGCTTCGAAGCAGTTCCCACCTTTTGATAAAAAAGGCGTACTCCATCTGCGGTCCGGATAAAGCCTTTATCCTCTCGCACCGTTTGACTCCCGGAGAAACAGGCTGAAAATGCAAAAGCCGCGACCAGCGCGGCTGTCTTCTTCATCATTTTGCTACCCTTCGCATCATATTCGTCCGTACAGGACCCTGTCAACTGTATTCGCTGCGCGAAAGTGCCCAGTGTCACTAGTACCATGTAACAGATGAATGTTCAGTGACTCCTCCCTCTTATTAAGGGGGAGGCAGGGAGGGGGTTGTTTTTACATCGAGAGGAGCAAGACAACCCCCCTCTAACTCCCCCCTTCATAAGGGGGGAGAAATCACTTTACAACCTTGTGTTACAGGACACTAGTTACTTGAGCGAGGCGAATCGATGCGGCGAAGTTCGATTGCGCCACCATACCGTAGATGGGGACAATCCATCGCCTTCTCCAAAGCGATTTGATCGGACGGAGCTTCAATCAAAAAGAAGCCAGCAATCGCTCCATTGGGATCCGATGTCATTCCCTGAATTTTTGTTGCGCCGTTTTGTTGCATGAGCATACGCGATTCAGCCTGTAACTTTTCGCCGGTAATTTTGGTTCCGCCTTCCGCAATTTCGCG
>JBKKAT010000506.1:0-3746 GCA_046714535.1 Acidobacteriota bacterium
TTCTGCATCAGGTTTTTTTTCGTGTGGAAAATTGCGCAAATAGGAAGCAAGTTTAGGAAAGTAATGGTGGAGATAGGGTGTATTTTGAAGGAGTTGGCGCGAGCCTTCTTTGACGGACAGGACCCGTCCGTTTTTCCAATAGGTAGTGAGTGCATCATCTCCTGCACTCTGATACTTCTTTATGTATTCCACGCTCAAACGCCTCATCAAGTCATTCGCCTGTTCCATTGCGTTATCTGAGGACCAGTTCACTTCCTTATGAAATTGAGTGACATTCCCGCCCGGCAATCGAGCCGTGCAATCATCAGGTTTGCAATCCCGGATCTTCTCCAGGTCATCATTTTCCCATCTTAAATTTGAAGCGTCAGATAACCGAGGTGGTTTGCTGAAAACACCGTTTTGCAGAACCCCCGGCCCGGATTCAAATTTAACAATGTCCCGGAAGCGTGCCAGATAGTATTCCGGTGAAACATCCATGTAAACAATTCCAAAAATAGCTAGCTCCTCCGGCTGTGTTGTTGGAAGTGCTTTGACGATGCTTTGACCTGATTGAATAGCGGCTAATTCTTTTTCATTCAATTGGATCTGTTTTACCAGGGAGCTGCGAAGTTCTGCAGGAATGCTTTTTGTTGGCGCTGAAGAGAATGCCGGCGCTACAAATAGCAAAAGAACAGACAGGGCTCCCCACCTATACTTCGTTGCCGTGAAATCATAGAAACTCACAGCAATATTCTATGGTGTACACCACCGAATTGTTAGTTCGATCAGAGTAAAGAATGAGAGAACGCAGATTTCTTCTCTGCGCCTTGAGAGGAGAAAAGGACTGGTTTTTCAGTTTACACGTTTGTAACTCTACTGTAGTTAAATAGTGCTGGCTGGGGGCTCATTTAGATGAAACAACGGTGCCTTTTTCTTCTTTTCTTAGTTCTAATTTGTTTGTCCGCCTGTAAGAAAGCGGAGGAACGCGCTTCCGACTCAACAGCGCCGCGGAGAAAAGACAGCATCGAGGTGCTTTTCACCTACGGTTCAGAAAAAGAAAAGTGGATCAAGGAAGTCACAGAAGGGTTCAACAAAGGAGAACGCCGGACTTCCAAAGGAAGCGTGATTTTCGTGAATGCGATTCCCAAAGGTTCAGGGGAAAGTATCGATGAGATATTGAACGCTCGCACGAAAGCGCACCTGACCAGTCCGGCTTCGGCGGCATTTATTCAAATCGGCAATGCGCAGTCACGAACAAAAACGGGGAAGGATCTAATCGGCTCCACTGATAATCTTGTGTTATCTCCGGTTGTGATCGCGATGTGGAAACCGATGGCGGAGGCGATCGGCTGGGGAAAGAAAGCAGTGGGCTGGTCCGATATTCTGGCGCTGGCGCAAAAGGAAGAAGGTTGGGCTGCGTTTGGTCATCCGGAATGGGGACGATTCAAGTTCGGGCATACCCACCCGCAATACAGTAATAGCGGTTTGATTTCTTTATTTGCCGAAGCCTATGCGGCTTCAGGAAAAGTGAGTGGTTTAACAACCGCAGATCTGCAGCGCGCAGACATCGTGAACTATGTGAGAGGAATTGAGCAGTCCATCGTTCATTACGGAAGCTCAACAGGATTTTTTGGCCGGAAACTATTTGAAAATGGACCACAATACTTGAGCGCTGCTGTGCTGTACGAAAACATGGTGATCGAATCCTATTCGCAGAATTACAAATTGCCTTTTCCGGTGGTCGCAATTTATCCGAAGGAAGGAACGTTCTGGAGTGATCATCCCGCCGGTATCGTGGAACGAGAATGGGTCACCCCGGAACACCGCGAAGCGGCGAAAAGCTATGTTCAATTTCTATTGGAACAGCCACAGCAGCAAAAAGCGATGGAGTATGGATTCCGTCCCGCAGCGGTAGAAGTCGCGTTGCGTGATCCGGTCAGTAAACGATACGGTGTGGATCCGCAAGAACCAAAAACGACGCTGGAAGTGCCGTCTGTGGAAGTAATCGATGCGGTGATGCGGCTGTGGCAGAGCTGCAAAAAACGATCGGACATTGTTCTGGTCATGGACATTTCCGGCAGCATGAAAGACGAAAGAAAAATGGAGCAAGCCAAACCGGGAGCATCGACTCTGCTGTCGATGTTATCGGATGACGACCTGTTCTCGTTCCTCCTTTTCAATGACGGAACGAGTTGGGTTTTTAAAAGCGCAGCCGTGAAGGAGATCCGGTCAAAAGGAGAAGCCACGATCCAGAACCTGTTTCCCGGAGGAGGAACTGCGTTATATGATGCAGTCGATATTGCGTACCAGCATCTCATTCAAAATAAAGATCCGAACCGGATTTCAGCCGTGGTTGTTTTGACCGATGGTGACGATACCGACAGCAGAATGAGTTTCGAACAATTGAAATCCCGAATTCGCTTTGACAGCGAGAAGCGATCGGTGCGCGTTTTTACTATAGGATATGGCGCCGCACCCAGAAAAGATCTTCTGCAAATGATCTCCGATGCAACACAGGCAAAATTCTATGCGGGCACTCCTGAAAACATCCAATCGGTGTTTCAGGATATTTCCACATTCTTTTAAAACATCATGAACGGCGAACAGAAATCAACATTTCTCGGCAGGATCCTGATCCTTCTCTTTATTCTTGGATGCTTCTACGGCGCCTATTATTTCTTTTTCAAAAAAGATAAAACGCCCGGCACATCCTCCCCCGGTTCGACTTCTTCCGATACGCGGGATAGCGGCGGCGATAAAGTTACCATCGGCGTGGCTTACGGAACGGAAAAGAAAAGATGGTTGGAAGAGGCTCTGGAACAATTCAAACAAACCGAAGAGGGCAAAGAAATTACGGTCGAATTGATCCCGATGGGATCCCTGGAAGGCGCCCTGGCTCTTATTGCAGGAGATCAACGGATTCAAGTTTGGTCCCCTGCCAGCGCAGCGTACAAAGATGTTTTCGTTCAAGACTGGCAAGTGAAATACTCCGGAGATCCGGTCGTAAAAGAAGAAAATCTAGCTTTGACACCGATGGTCTTTGTGATGTGGGAAGAACGATATCAGGCCTTCCTGAAAAAGTACAAGGAAGTATCTTTCGAAACGATTGGACAGGCTTTAAATGAGTCAGGAGGTTGGGAGGCCATCGCGCAAAAACCGGAATGGGGACTCTTTAAGTTCGGGCATACGCATCCGAACCAATCGAACAGCGGCCTGATCACATTAACTCGCAAGCTGGCAGCGCTCACAGGGCTCCCGGTGAGATAAGGAGTCCTGAATCATCTCCTCATCCCCTTCTTACACAGAGCTGATGCGTAGAACAGAATGGCACAAAAATCTTTTCTAAAATACGTTCAAGCGGCGTTCAACCATAGAATCCATATCTCTCCGTTTGGAAATCTTCCCATAAACATTGTTGCGCTGCTGGGTTTTGTGATGCTTGGATTCGGACATCCTGGATTCTGGTTGATCGGACTTGGATCAGAGGTTGCGTACTTGTATGGCGCCAGCACAAGTCGCCGCTTTAGAAGAATCGTCGATATGAAGGGCGCAGTTGAATCAGAAAAATCTTTTGCTGAGCAATGGCAAACGCTGGTTCATCAATTGAGTCCGGATAAAAAACACCGGTTACACGAACTCGAACAAAAGTGCGAGATCATCATAGATAAGCACCGTGAAGCAAAAGCCGATGATTTTTTTCTGGAAACAAACAAAGACGCATTGAGGCAACTTGTCTGGCTTTATCTGAAAATGATGATCGCGAAAAC
>JBKKAT010000507.1:0-12224 GCA_046714535.1 Acidobacteriota bacterium
GATCGAAGTTCTTCGTGGTAAACACTGGCTGGATGATCGCACACTTGTGACTCTTTACTCGCAATCGCGCGGCTCCGGTTATCAAGAAGGGGATTTCCTGAAGTTCTGCAGTCAAAGATCAAAAGAAAGTTTTTCGGAATCTTCCTATGGACGTTTCGAACAACTGCAATTCCTTGGTCAGGGGGGCATGGCACTCGTTTACAAAGCTTACGATCCCATGCTGGGCCGGGAAGTGGCCCTGAAGTTTTTGCGGATAGAAGACGATCAATTTGAGCGGCGACTCATTCATGAGGCCCGAGCTCAAGCTCAAATCGATCATGAAAATGTTTGCAAGATTTTCGAAGCGGGGCAAATTGAAGGAAGGGCCTTTATTGCGATGCAATACATAGCCGGTGAAACGCTAAAAACTGCCGGCAAGCAAATGACCCTGGAAGAAAAACTTAGCTTGATGGGAAAAGTATGTGATGCGGTTCATGCCGCCCATCGCGCGGGGCTGATTCATCGCGATCTGAAACCGGCAAATATTCTGGTGGAAAAAAATAAAGAAGGAGCTTTCGTTCCTTACGTTCTGGATTTTGGACTTGCCCGGCTCATAGGCGAGGCGGGAGTGACTCATACCGGGGCGGTTCTGGGACGCCCGCTTTATATGTCGCCGGAACAGGCACGCGGACAAATTCGGCAACTCGATCGGCGCAGTGATGTTTTTAGTCTGGGAATCACTTTATATGAGCTGCTCACGGGAGAACTTCCTTTTCCGGCAGGAAGCATCATTGATTCTTTAATCCATTTGATGGAAAAAGATCCCGTTCCGTTGCGTAACCGTGACCCGAATTTTTCCGCGGATCTCGAGACGATCGTGATGAAATGTATCGAAAAAGATCCGGCCCGAAGATACGATTCAGCCCGTTTGCTGGGAGGGGATTTGGATCGCTATCTCAATGGAGAACCAATTCTCGCCAAACCTTCGGGAATTGTTTACCGGCTCGGCAAGAAAGCAAAGAAGCACAAAATTTCTGTCACTCTGGGACTGCTCACCCTTTTCAGCGCTTTATTTGTGATGGGTTTCTGGATTTATACAAAGCGAACTTCAGTGGAACGAACCAGAGTCGCTCAAGAATTCGGCCGGCAAATTGAGAAGATGGACAGCGTTATGCGCATTGCTCATCTCATCCCTCTTCACAACATCGGCGGAGAACGCACCGTAATCCAGCGAAGCATTACCCAGATCTTGTCTCAAATTCCTGAGCGCGGTTCCGTTGCAGAAGGACCCGGCTATTATGCGGCGGGACGAGGCTACATGGCTCTGGGAAAGAACACCGAAGCAAGACGTTATCTGGAACTTGCCTGGGAAAAGAACTATCGTGAAACCGATGTTGCGCATGCTTTGGGACTAACTCTCGGAAAGATTTACAGGAAGGAACTGCAGCAAGCCAGAAGAATTCCGAATCAGGCAAGCAGAAAAGCTTTCTTCGAAAAAATTAGAAGGAATACCCGCGATCTTTCGGTGCGCTATTTGCGTGACTCCCGACCCAAACCGCTGGAATCTTATCAATATGTGGAAGGACTCCTTGCTTTTTATCAAGAGGACTACCGGCGCGCGTTCGAGAAGGCCCAGAAGATCGTGCACAAAGTTCCTTGGTTTTATGAGGCGAGAATTCTGTCGGTCGACGCCCAGCTTGCTTTAGCGAGCGACTACGCTAGAAAAGGAGATGATCAGTCAGCCTACTCCCATTTCATGAAAGCTGAACATGAGTAACAGCAGGCGATCCGGATCGGACAAAGCGAGCCGGAAGCTTACCGCAGTTACTGCAACGCCTGGACCGAATGGATGCAGTTGGGGTTGGATTCGACCGGAAGTGAGAACCTGCAATCGCGCAAGCGTGCGTTGCAAGCGTGCGGAAACGCGCTGCAGATTGAACCGGATAGTCTCGAAACAAAGGCTCTTCTTGCAGAGATTCATCAACAGAAATGAAACAACTTCTCCTGTTCATCCTTTTGATTCTTGCGTTTTTAACCGCAGCCAAAAGCCATGGAAGGCAGTACCGGTTGGAGCGAGAGCTGGCCGGACACTGGAAAGTCTCTTTTACCAGCGAAAATCATCCCTGGGTGGAACGCTTTTGGTTTCGTCAAAGAGTTTTGTACTGGAGTATTGCTTCTATTACAGCAGTCGTGCTGATCGTTTTCCGGAACCGCCTGGGGTTCAGTAAAAATGGAAAGTGGCAAAAGTTACTTTGGGGACTCATGACAATCGGACTTTCCATGATCGTGGCCTTTGTGGCGAGCGGTTTACTCAGCTGGGGGCGTCTTGCACTCAATCTCACCCGAAATCCTGCCCCGGGTTCAGCATGGTTGGAAAATCTCCATTGGATCAGCTTTGGCTGGTGGCTTCTGACTGTGCTTCTACTTATCCTCCTTTTAAAATTCCTTAAATCTGAAATCAGTAATCTCAAATCCTAAATGGATTGCTCCCCTTGACAATCTATAGGAGTGGCGCTAATCTTATGTAGAATGTCTAGGAGAGTGTTGTGATCGACAAAAAAGCGGACCTTTTACAAGGGACATTGGACATGTTGATTTTAAAGACGCTGGCATTGGAGCCGATCCATGGTTATGGTGTTGCGCAGCGAATTCAGCAGATATCGAAGGATGTTTTGCGCGTGAATCAAGGTTCGTTGTATCCGGCGTTACGGCGCCTGGAGCGCAAAGGCTGGATCGAAGCCGAGTGGCGCGATTCGGAAAACAACCGGCGGGCTCGCTATTACAAATTGACCCGTGCGGGGCGGAAACAATTAGGCGAAGAAACGCGGGAATGGGAGCGGCTCGCGCAGGCGGTGGCCCGCATTCTTCAGACAACTTGAGGACATAAGCTATGCGCTTCTTTGAATCCTGGAAAGATCTGTTTGCTCGGAAGCAACGCGAACAGGAGTTGGAAGAAGAACTCGAGTTTCATCTGGAGATGCAAGAGCGCGAAAATCTTCGCGCCGGATTGGATCCTGAAACCGCAAAACGTTCCGCAAAACTCGAACTCGGCGGAGTTCATCAAATCAGGGAAGAAGTTCGTTCCCAGCGCTTTGGATTCTGGCTGGAAACGATTTGGAGCGACGCGATCTACAGTCTGCGGATGTTGTGGAAGACCCGCGGAATCAGCATGGTTTCCTGGATCACACTGGGATTGGCCATTGGGACGTGCACCGCATTGTTCAGTTTGTTTCATGGAATTTTACTACGTCCTTTGCCCTATCCTCATCCTGAGCGCCTTGTGGAAATCGAGGAAACGAATGATTCAAAGGGGATTTCACCAACAGGAGTGAGTGCGAAAAATCTTCAAGATTGGAGAGACCGCACTCACGCGTTTGATGGGATTGCCGCTTACTTTACGATGGGCCGCACATTGAGCGAAGAGAAGGAATCGGAAGTGGTTCTTGCAACTCAGGTCACCGCAGATTTTTTTCGTGTGTTTCAAATTTCTCCGGCATTGGGGCGCGTCTTTACTGAAGAGGAGTCGGATCGAACGAAGTACAACACCGCCAACGGAATAAACATTGCGGATCCGCTCGTGATTCTAAGCCACGGGTTGTGGAGACGTCGTTTTGGTTCGGACCCTGGAATCATTGGAAGATCGATTCTTCTGGACCGTCGTTCCTGGAAAGTGATCGGGGTTATGCCGCCCCATTTTGCGGTTCCGGATAAAAGGACAGCGCTTTGGATTCCCTGGGGACTTCGTCACGATTATGCGCGCGATCAACATTTTGCCAAAGGCGTAGGACGTCTTTCGAACGGTGTAAATCTAAAACAGGGAGAAGAACAGCTGAGTGGAATCGCAAATCAACTTGCGATTGAATTTCCGGAGACCAATCGAGGTTGGGGTGTCCGATTGAGTGGCTTGCAGGAAGCGATGACCGGAGATTTGAAACAATTGCTCTGGTTCTTGCTTGCGGCGGTATCACTGGTGTTGTTCATTGCGTGCGTGAACATTGCAATTTTACAGTTGAGTCGCGCGTCGGCGCGGGTGCATGAAAGCTCCGTTAGATTGGCGTTGGGCGCTTCGCGACTCAGGTTGATGCGCCAATTCTTGCTCGAATCTCTTTTGTTATCAGTTGCGGGCGGAATCCTTGGAATCACTTTTGCTTATTTTGGAATTGAAGCATTGCAGCGTCTTCAACCGGAAATACCGCGTCTTGCCGAAGTTCGAATCAACCCGGTTGTTTTTCTTGTTTGCATGGCAATGACCGCGCTTTCCGCTCTGTTCTTTGGATTAGCGCCTGCTTTTGTTGCGACAAGCGGTAAATCGCATCCTTTATTTCACGGTGAAAATGCGCGGAACACTTCCCGCACATCTGTTCAACGTATGCGCGGCGCACTGGTGATCATAGAAATAGCGCTCTCCGTGATATTGCTATCCGCCTCGGCAATGTTGATTCGCAGTTTTGATAGATTGCAAGAAGTGAATCCGGGATTTGAATTTCGCAATGCGCTTGTGTTTCCCGTGTTTCTGGACGTGGAAAAATATGGTTCCGGTGTGAAGTCGCGAGACTATTACAAACGGCTGATCGAAAATTTGCAAACTTTGCCCGGAGTAGTTTCTGCTGGAGGAGCAACGGCATTGCCCACAAGCCCGCTCGGACCCGATTTTGAACGGCCTGTATGGGATCAGGGCGGTCTATCTGAGGAGCACAATAAAAGACACGCGGATGTACGAATGGTCACACCCGACTATTTCCAGACGCTCGGAATTTCGGTTTTGCGTGGCCGCGGTTTTTCCGCGCAGGACTCACCGGATTCTCCTGGTGTGATCATGGTGAATGAAACGCTTTCTAAGCAAATCTGGCCGGATAGCGATCCAGTGGGAAAACAACTGGTTGTCGATTACAGCAATGCCGGCACTTATCCTTATCAGGTGATTGGCGTTGTAAATGATGTCCGTTTTCGCGGGCCCCGGAGCCAGCTGCGTCCGGAGATTTATTTCCCTCATGCCCAGCGATCTTATCTCGTAATGAACATGGCTATCCGGACGGAAACGGATCCACGACTATTGATTGGCCCTGTTCGGGACGTGCTGAGAAGGATCGATCCCCAAAAACCTGCACATAGCATCACTCCACTGGAAGATTTGATGGGAGCCACTTTGATGCGGGATCGATATGCGATGAATCTAGTTTCCTGCTTTGCCCTTGCTGCTTTGATGCTTGCTTTGCTTGGCATTTACGGAGTCCTTGCATTTTTTGTTCGGCAAAAGGTTCGAGAAATCGGGATTCGTCTTGCTCTGGGAGCGCATCGAAATCAAATCATCGGCTGGATCGCGCGGCAGGGGGCCGTTTTGATGTGTACAGGTCTATTTGTGGGGTTGTTCGGATCGATCACATTTGCTCATTTGTTAGCCGGCATCTTGTACGAAATCAGTTCCCGCGATTTATTCTCGTTGCTGATGGCTTCCCTTGCTGTGCTTCTTACCGCTTTGATTGCCGCCTGGATTCCGGCCCGACGCGCCTCTCGCATTGATCCTTCCAGAGCATTACGATACGAATAGAGAAAAATTCAAAGGGTTGAAAGTGTTTAAGGTGTTCAAGGTGTTTGTACAAACACTTTGAACCATTTCCAACGCCTTTAACACGTTGAACAAGCTTTTGCTTTATCGTGATAAGATTTTGCAATGCACATATTTCTTATTGCTGTATTGTTTATGGCTTCCATTGCATCGGCTGCTGAAGAGTGGGAGACGAAAGTTCAGAAGAATGGTCTTCGAACAGCGACTTCAATAGCTCTGGCTGTCACTCCGAATGGAAGCGTTGCGTCGACTCTTGCCTTTGAATGTCAGCCAGGGTCCGACGGTACACTTTCCATGGTTTATACGATTCATCAACCGGAGAAAGTTATTCTGTTTCCGTTCGACCAATTTGAAGGCCCGGATGCGCCAAACGCAACAAAGAAACTCGGGCGAATTCAGGTTTTTTTGAGAATAGATAAGACCATCAGCAAAGTCACACTGCATAAAGAGCTGTCGGGTTATTATGCCACCTCGAAGGCGTTTGCGTTTAGCCTCTCTGCTCCCGCGGGACAGAAAAATGACGTGACTCAACTGTTGGAGAGAATCATTCAAGGCGCTGGAACAATGTCTTTTTGTGTATTGACAGAAACGCCGGTCAAGCTCTGTTCGGATTTCATTCTCCGAGATTCGGAGAAGAAGATCGGCGAATCGATCAAACCCTGTCTTTGAATGAATAAATCATTACGCACGGATCACACGACTATAGCGTTTTTGCGGCTGCATTGATTTCCGCTCAAATAAGATAGGGCGGATACTCCCTCACGAAGAGAGCAGTTCTCGAATTTTCTTTAGCAGCACGCTCATCATTACCGGTTTGGAAATATATTCGCAGCCCGAGTTCAGGATGCTTTGCAGGTCTGTCTGCTCATCGGTATAGCCGGACATGAACAGCATTTTTAGTTGAGGACAGAATGCTTTGGCCGCTTCGGCGACTTCCACTCCGCTCATCTCAGGCATCACCACATCGGAAATCATCATATTGATCTCCGGGCGATTTTTCAGCAGCGTTATTGCCGTGGCGCCGCGGTCGGCGTAAAGAACACGATAGCCATTTAATTCGAGAAAGGAACCCGCTGCCGTTCGAACCATTTCGTTATCATCCACAAGTAGAATCGTTTCGCCTTGACCAATCGCGCGCTCCGTGCCGGATTCGGTAAGTTTTGTTTGCGGAGTTTCCTGAATGCGAGGCAGATAAATGCTAAAGGTTGTGCCTGCTCCCCATTTGCTTTGTACGTAAATGAATCCTCCGCTCTGTTTCACAATTCCAAAAACTGTTGCGAGTCCCAGCCCTGTTCCTTTTCCTTCTTCTTTGGTTGTGAAGAATGGTTCGAAAATGCGTTGGACAGTCTCTTCGGTCATGCCATGGCCGCTATCTTCTATGGATAACAACACAAACGATCCAGGTAACAGACCGGGATGCCGGCCGGCAACTTCCTGATCTACTTCGATGTTGGAAGTCTCAATTCTCAAAGTTCCACCACCCGGCATCGCATCGCGGGCATTAACGGCAACATTCATCAAAATTTGTTCAATCTGACCAGGATCCGCTCGAACCGTTCCCAGATTCCGGCTATTGACGATTTCGAGTTGAATGTCATCTCCGATCAAGCGTCTTAACATATTTTCCATTCCCAGAATCGAGTCATTCAGATCAATGAACTTGGGAGTCAATACCTGGCGTCTGCTGAATGCCAGCAACTGACCGGTGAGATTTCCTCCTTGCTCTGCCGCCTTTCTAATTTCTGAAACGTAAGGGCGCAAGGGATCCAATTCATGCATTCTAATCAGTAGAAGCTCAATGTAACTGGTGATCGCCATGAGAATATTGTTAAAATCGTGGGCAACGCCGCCTGCCAAACGGCCGATCGCTTCCATTTTCTGAACCTGAATGAGCTGCTGCTCCAATTTCTTACGATCGGTAGTGTCCACAATGTAGCCTTTGATGGTAACCAGCTCATTGTTCTCATCAAAAATTCCAAAAGCATTTTCTACAACGTATACAGGTTCTCCTTTTCTGTTTCGCAACTCATATTCTCGATACTCCAACTTCTTTTTATCGCGGATCTTTTCTACAAAATCTTTCCGCTCTTCAGGATTCCTGTATACGAGACTCAAATTATGATTCAGCGCTTCTTCAGTGGAATGAAACCCAAACATTCGCAGGAATGCAGGATTGCAAGTCAGCAACTTCCCGTCGACAGTTGATATATAAATGCCGGTCAAATCATCTTCCACGAAACTACGGTACTTTTTCTCACTTTCTTTGAGCGCTTCTTCCGCCCGTTTTCGCTGAATAAATTGGCCGATCTGGTTTCCGAGCGAAGACGCAACAACCATCAACTGTTGATCCCCTTCAAGAGTTGTCCTCCTGTAGAATTCGAGTACGCCATCCACCAGATTTGCAATTTGAACGGGAAACGCAAATCCGGAACGGAAACCTTCCCGATGAGCAAACTCGGCGCTTGCGTTTCCTGGATTCTGGAAACTTTTTACAGATCGGGGTTGCCCGGAGGCGAGGACAATATTGGGGAGAGCCTCCGGATCAGCAAAGACAATCGATTGCCAGCTTTCAGCTAGCTCATTCTTGCGGCCGGAATGATAGAATTCAAAAAGCTGAAGCTTTTGAGTGCCACGGGTAACCCAGAAAATTCCCGTTTCGCATACCAGTGCGCCGCAAATTGCTTTTAGAATTTTAGGCGCTGCCTCTTCCAGTGTCGCCGATTCTGCCAGCACTCTGGTGACCTTGTACAAACAGGAGGTGAATCCCTCCGTGCGTTTGAGTGCTGTGATGTCTTTTGCAATTCCACGCACCTGTGAAATCTGCCCTGACTCGTCTCGCTGCGCTGTTGCTGAAATCAGCAAATCCAACCTTTGACCATTCGGTTTTTGCAAAACAATGGGATAGTCTTTTACATAGCCCTGTTCTGCGAGAATCGTTTGACATTTCTGTCTATCCTGATAATTCCATTCCAAATCTCTTTTGATATCCAGTTGCGCCGCCTCGGTCTTGGATGAATAACCGAGCAATTCAAGTCCCGCCTGGTTCAAATCCATGATCTTACCTTCGGCCGAAACTATAAAAACCACATCCTTGGACTCTTCAAAAAGAGTCTTGTATTTTTCTTCTGATTGTTTGATGGTTTCCTGGATTTGTTTCCGGGCAGTAATATCGCTTGCAGTGCCTGAAACCCCGATAATTCTTTTTTCATCATCTCGAATTGCCACCGCGTCGCAAAACAAGGAAATGTTGCGTCCCTCTTTGTGAATCAATTCGGTTTCAAAAATATCTACAATTTTTCCTGATAAAACATCTTTCAAAAGTTGAATATCTTTCTCTGCAAATTTCCTGCCTTGAAATTGCGTAAAATGACGACCGATCATTTCACTGGGCATGTAGCCCAGCACATTCGTACATGCCTGATTCATGAATGTGAAATAACCGCTTGAATCAATGGACCAGATAATATCGTGGGACGTTTCGACGATAATCCGGTACCTTTCTTCACTCTTTTTAAGCGCCTCTTCCGCAAATTTACGATCCGTTATATCTCGCGATATGACGGAAGCGGCTCTTACCTGACCTCGCGAATCGCACACGGGCGAAACGGTCAGAGACACATATACAGTGCTACCGTCTTTCCGCTGGCGAAGCGTTTCAAAATGCCGGATTCCTTCGCCGTTGCGCAACTTCGACAGGATCAATTGCAGTTCAATTAGTCTGTCTTCCGGAACGATGATGGAAATATTGGAACCAATCGCCTCTGCTGCAGTGAATCCATATAACTGCTCCGCTCCACGGTTCCAGCTAACGATTGTACCGTCCAGATTTTTTCCGATGATTGCGTCATCTGCAGCGTCAACGAGGGAGGCCAGAAAAAGACCGGCTTCCTGTTTGGTAAACTCAGTCATTTCCCGGATCGAAACAGACTTGCTTTCCGTTTCGCGAGGTGCCACTTCTGCGGGGATCGGCTCTTCTGACTTTTTTTCTTTGTTGTTCACTCGGAATGCCCTGAATCTTCAAGGCTTCTTCTGGAGATCTGTGAGGTCAATCGACACGTGAAAGTAGGATGTCCTGAAACCTACAACAGCCTTCCGTTAATACCGTCCCCGGGTAGTAAAAACTGATTATACTCGTTTTTGCTTTAGATTGTGTTCTTGTTGCATATGCATATTGCATAGTGCAAAATGGATCTCAGATCCCTACAATTTGGTTTATGCAAATAGGTCCTCGAATCTGATGGGAGAATGGAAGGATGAATCTTTTAACGAGACGTTGTGAATGTGTCTGGTGCCGGCAAGTATTCTATTCCGATCGATATTACAAGTTCGGGACATGTTCAGGATGTCTCATTTCAAAGATTTCGATTCCTGCTCCGAAACTCGCCGAAATGCTGCGTGAGGCCGAACTAGAAGCCAGAATAAAGATTAAAAATGAAAAATGAAAAATGAAAATTAAAAATCATAGCAACCGTGTGCTCGTTTTTGATTTTTTATTTTTCATCTTTAATTTTTAGTATTGTCTCCTTCACTTTTTCCCACACATCCGGGTCCTGATTCATTTTGGTATGTGAATTTCGGAAAATCTTCTTATACCAGGGGACGGTAGAAAGATCGATTTGCCTGCTCCTGTAATCAAATTCAAAATTGCCGATGATTTTTGTTTTTTCCGGATTCTGAGCTCTGATTTCCGGTTCACCGCGGATAATCATTCCATTGCGTTGAAAAAGATTTGCGGCGTTTCTTACGTTTTCCGGTATCACATCGTCATGCCTTCCTACACTATCGATTTGAATCGTGAGCAGGACCGGAATTTTCAACTGATGCAATTGGTTCGCGAATTTTACAACTGCCGCTCCTCCAAAACTCTGTCCGTATAGAATCAGTTGCGCTGATTCCTTTTCTTCGCTGCTAAGAGTGCCATTCCGGTCGCCGTCCAAAGCATTTCGCACCAGCCTCAAAGCAAGATCGCGTCTGACGTTCTCGACTGTCTCAACGTGCAAACCAGACTGCTCCCTTGCGCGAAGTTCGAGCGCAAGCCGGCGAACTCCTTCCCGTGGACTGTTCCAGCTTTGACGCCCACCCAGAAAACCGAGAACCAGAAAATCATTCTCCGGTATGGGAGTTCTGGTTTGAAAATGGTGATATCGCTGCCGCGAACATCCTGTGAGTATCAGGCACAAAAGAAAACAAAACACGAGACGCTTCATGTTTCCTCAACACTCTGGCACCGCTTCCGTGTTGCCTCCGCAGACAAGCACACCAACGCGTTCTCCTTTTTGCATCAGATATTGCTTTGACAACAAAGCGGCCAGAGTAGCCGCTCCTCCCGGTTCGGCAAGAATTCGAAATTTGTCCCACAACAATCGCATTGCCTTCAGAATCGAATCGTCGGAAACGAGGGCCACTTCGCTAACATATTTTTGAGCGATGGGAAACATCAATGCGCCTACTCGTTTCGGCGCAAGAGAATCTGCCGCAATTCCTCCGGCCGGGGAATCAACCGGTTTCCCTGCTTGTAGCGCCTGGCTCAGGGTTGGCGCTTTTTGCGGTTCCACTCCAATAATTCTTACTTCGCCCGCGTACCAGGCGGCGATTCCGCCAATCAATCCGCCTCCACCTACAGCCACAAGAAGCGTATCCAGTTTCGGACATTGTTCCTGGAATTCCATACCGACCGTGCCTTGTCCAAGCAACGTCTCTTTCTGATCGTAGGCATGGATTGCCATAGCGCCCGTTTCCTGAACCCATTGTTCGCTCGCCGCCAACGCATCCGCATATAGTTCTCCTCCAACCACGAGATCCGCACCGTATGCGCGTATCCGTTCAATCTTTGCGCGCGACGCAACGGAGGGGACAAATATTTTTGCTGGTTTATCCAATTCCTTCGCCGTATAGGCAACTGCTACTCCATGATTGCCACCGGAAGCTGCAACAACACCGTTCCGCGGAACTTCACGCATCATCATGTTTGTAAAAGCGCCACGAGTCTTGAAAGATCCTGAATGCTGAAAGAGCTCAAGCTTCAAGAAAATCTGATTCGAATCAAAACCGATATCTTTTCCCGATATTTCCAGAACCGGTGTTCTTCGGATATACGGGCGAATCAGTCTTTCCGCTTTACTTATTTCCTTGCGATGGATGAGGATCGATTCCATTTGTTTAACGTATTATAAAGCTTGCATGAGGTCACGATGAAAAGAAAATCCCAATACATTCCGGCTGAAAAATTTCATAATGAAATCAAACGCGTCTATTTTGGCGGTTACGACTGGGCGGTGAACAAGAAAAAAGAGAATATGGCGCACGTTCTATACGAAGCGGTTCATGAGAATCGTTCGTTCGAAGACGCAAGGCGGGGCGGCGGCAAAGATTACGCTACCTGGATATTTTCAGAAGAAGAAGGAATCAGTGAGGGAATCTTCGAATCGTGCTTCGAACTTCTCATCGATGCGAGGCTGGAATCTCTCGCATCCATCGGATTGCATCGTCATGATGCGACAGAGGAGATTTATTACATTCTGGAAGGCAACATCAAAATGACGACCGTGGCTTCTTCCGGAGAGGAACATACGGAAGAACTATTTGCCGGCGATGCGCATGCGGTGAAATTCGGGCAGGCCCACTACGGCACCGCAGGGCCTGAAGGTGTTCGGTTTATTGCGGTTGCTTTCCGGAAACT
>JBKKAT010000508.1:0-2732 GCA_046714535.1 Acidobacteriota bacterium
ACAGGAAGTGTGTATATCCTGAAAGATTCGGGACAAGAAGCGCTTCTTGCCGCGCGATTCCGGTTGTCCAAATTCAAAGTTGAGATCGCAGAAAAATCTTTTCGCTCGGGTGCGAATGAGTATCCAGCAGGTTCCTGGATCATTCCGGACCAATCGGGACTTCGTTCAGCGCTGGAAGAGGTCAGCAAGGAACTCGGATTGGATTTCGTTTCGCTTGCTTCCGCGCCTGATGTGGCGCGACATGACGCCACTCTGGCTAGATTGGGTGTCTGGGTTCCATGGGCAGACACCGATATGATCGGCTGGATCCGGTACATTTTGGATTCACAAAAAATTCCCCATACGCTTATCCGCGATGACGACATAAAAAATGGCGAGTTGAAGAAGCTGGTTGATGTGATTGTGTTTGGCAATGTGTTGCTCGATTTACAGGCACAAATTCATGGAATTGATCAAACGAAGGGACCACTCGCGTTTAAGAAAACAGAGAAGTATCCAAGTCTTGGAACACCGGCCGAATCGGATGACATCACGGGCGGAATCGGTTGGAAAGGACTTTCGCATTTGCAACAATTTGTCGAAGAGGGCGGTTTGTTTATCACGCTCGGCTCGGGTTCAACGCTAGTGCTGGACGGTGGTTTCGTGAGATACGTGAAGCGCGCAAACTTGCAAGGAGTGACAACGCCGGGAGCTCACATCGTAACGAAATTTGCTCAACCGGAGCATCCTATTGCTTATGGCTTTCCGGCAAACACCTACGCTCTTCGTTCAAACTATCCCATCTATGATCCGCCTCGCCGTTGGACCACCATGTCCTATTGCACCGCCTGTTTGAATGGTCCGCTCGATTTTCAACCGGTGGTGTTGCAGTGGGGCACGGCCAAATATGAATCGGGCGAATCAGGTCCGCCCATGGTGATCAGCGGCGGTGGTAAGAATCCGGAAGCGCTTGAGGGCCGCCCCGCGATCCTGGATATGCCGGTCGGCAAAGGGCACGTGCTCGTTTACAACTTCAATCCGATGCATCGCGACATGAATCGCGGCGATCATCGCTACCTGTGGAACGGCATTCTGAACTGGAAATATATTCTTAACAGAAGATAACAAAGGGAACGAAGATTTTTTGAACAGAAGTTCGCAAAGAACGCAAAGAAAAAAATGGTTTTATCTTTGCGTCCTTCGCGTCCTTCGCGTTCTTCTGTTCAAATTTTATTCCTGCCAGTAGAAGGGTTGCCGTTTTTTCGGATGATTGCCGATTTCATTCATCGTTGCGGCATCATAGATTCTGCCATTGACCATCGTGTATTTCACGCTTTCTGTGTTGCGGATTTCCTCTAACGGATTTTTATCCAGCACAATCAAATCTGCGAGTTTACCAGCTTCCAACGAACCAATCTCTTTATCCATGCCGATGTATTTGGCTCCATTCAGCGTGGCACAAATAAGGGCTTCGTGCGGTTTCAATCCACCTTGAGCCAGCATCCAGGTCTCCCAGTGAGCTGCGAGTCCTTCTCTTTGCCCGTGAGCCCCGATATTGACAAGCACTCCTTTGCGAAAGAGTTCTGCCGCGATTCTTGCGTTGTTAAAATGATTCCATTCTTCCTCCGGAGCCGTGGTTCGGCGGCGTGAGCGGCTATCAACAATTTCACGGGGCACAAATGTGAGTAGACGTTCGTTCTCCCACACATTCGTTTTTGCATACCAGTAACTTTCACCATCCAAACCACCATAACCCACAACAAGAGTTGGCGTGTAACCGGTTTTACTTTGTGTCCAGAGCTGGAACCCATCTTGATACATTTTTGCAACGGGGATCGAATGCTCAACGCCGGTATGACCATCTACGATCATGGTCATGTTATGTTGAAAGAGCGAACCACCTTCCGGAACCACCATCATCTTTAGTTCTTTTGCCGCAGTGATCACTTGCTGGCGCTGTTCCCGTCTCGGCTGATTGTAACTTTTTACGCTGAAAGCGCCGATGGCTTTCATCCGTCGCAGATGAAAACGCGCGTCTTCCAGGCTGTTGATGACCGCCTTGAAATCTCCTTCCGCGCCATAAAGAATTGTCCCGGTTGAAAAAATTCTGGGAGCCACGATCTTACCGGCGCGCGCCAGCTCACTGGATGCGAAAATTTCGCTGTTATCATTCGATGGATCATGAATCGTTGTAACACCGAAGGCGAGGGAAGCGTAGTTCACCCAATTGTGTTCCGGTATCACTTCCTCTTCACCCATTCCGCCATGCCAGTGCACATCGACAAGACCTGGCATGATGGTTTTTCCTGCGACATCGATGACATGCGCGCCGGAAGGAACCGTTACGTTCGCTTTTGGTCCGATCGCTTCTATCCTGTTCCCATTCACAAGAATCGTGGCGTTTTCCAGAACTTCCTCACCCTTCATCGTGATGACTCTGGCGCCTACCAGAGCCACTTTTCCTGATGGTACATCCGATTTTTCTTTGAATCCGATATTGGTTCCTGTTTTTGGCGGATCCGGAATCTTTGCCGGAGCTCCTTCGATGAAAGCAAAGGATTCTTTCAGATGCCGTGAGTACAATTCCGGGCCCAGTGACCAGTGCAAGCTCTGGCTGTTGCCTGACCAGTGCAGGTATTCACCGGCATCATGAGTGACTTTTGCAACCGGAATTGATTTTGCCTGGGAACCCAGGTCTATCGTTCCACCGCTTTTTACAAAGGGTGTGATATAGGCATTCCATAGTTCAACAA
>JBKKAT010000509.1:0-15698 GCA_046714535.1 Acidobacteriota bacterium
GATGTGCAGGCAGCCGAAGAGATGATTCTCAAATTAACCAACTTCTTACACATGACTCTGGAAAGCTCCAGCTCCCAGGAAGTTACTTTGAAAAAAGAACTCGACTTCTTGAACTACTACCTTCAGATTGAGCAAATCAGGTTTCAAGACCGTCTTGCCGTTGAAATGAAAATCGATCCAGCGACACTGGATGCGCGTGTTCCGAATTTGATTATGCAACCGATCGTAGAAAACGCTATTCGGCATGGAATCGCAACCCGGGCGTCCCAGGGACATATCGAAATTCGTGCAACAAGACAGAATGGTGTGATTCAACTTCAGGTCCAGGATAATGGTCCGGGACTTGGGTCTGACAACGCTGAGATCCGGGAAGGTGTGGGACTAAGCAATACGCGTTTGCGCTTGCAACAAATTTACGGAGATACGTACCGTTTTGATTTGATCAATGCGCCGGAAGGAGGAGTAGTAGCAACCGTAGAATTGCCCTACCAGAAGTAAGATGCTTGTTCCAAAATCGATCTTCATGAAGCGCTGGTTCCCCTGGATTGTTGCCGCCATTGTCGTAACGCTGCTGGCCATATTGTTCGGCTATCAAGGGTATTTTCAATCGCTTCAGGACAAAGATCCGATCTCGTTGCAGGAATCGATCACCTGGCAATTGAAGTGGTGGTACATATGGCTCGGTTTGGCACCCCTGATTTTACTTCTCGCTAAAAAATTTCCTGTGACGCGTCCCGGTGGACCTAAAAATCTGGCTATTCATATCCCCGTTGCCATTGGCCTCTCGTTTACACACACGACAACGCAAACCTTCCTGAACTGGTGCGCTGAGGCAGTTGCGGGAAAGCCGGGAGAAGGTTTTTGGAACATGGTCATGAAGATGGGGATATCCGAACAACTCCAGCTCGGCTTCTTTTTCTATGCAATCATTGTCGCCATCGCTTCAGCTATGAATTATTACAAGATTTACGAACAGGAAGAACTCAAGGCTTCGCAATTGGAAGCTGAGCTTTCTCAGACGCAGTTTCAAGCGATGAAAATGCAAGTGTATCCGCATTTTTTGTTCAATACGCTTAGCGAAATTACGCGATTAATGAAAAAAGATGTGGATGAAGCCGATCGGATGATCGCAAGATTGGGAGATTTTTTGCGTTTATCGATAGAAAATATCGGAACGCAGGTTGTTGCGTTGCAAAGGGAACTGAACTTTTTGAAATGTTATTTGGAAATTGAAAGAATTCGCACGCAAAATCGCTTGAGCTTCGATCTGGATGTTGATCCGGATTCCATGGATGCGCAGGTTCCGAACTTATTGCTGCAGCCTTTAATTGAATCAGCGGTCACACAAATGCGCAATTTGCCGGCCCATGTTCAAATATCGGCGCGAAGAGAGAATGGTCATTTGCGTGTGGAAATTACAGACAATTGCGGAGTAGATACATCCAGTGCGGAAAATGAACCTCTCGCAGAAATGAGGATCAGGCTGCGCCAGATCTACGGAGAAGCATTTTATCTGGATGCCGCCAGAAGTCCCGATGGCAGAAACGCCGTAACACTCGAAATCCCCGTATAAAAAGTGCTGAGTGCAAAGTGCTGAGTGCGGGCCGGCACAAGGCCTGCCCCTACTTCCATTCAATCCGGATCGAACCATTGTCCGTTGAGAAAACCGAATCATGCAATTTAGCGAGCCTTTCACACTCCGTCGGATCGTTCACGGTTACCGGCTTTCCGGTTGCGCTGATAGCTTTAGCGATAGCCGGATTCTTCTCGATCGGCGCTTTCGGGCCATTCAGGTCGGTTAAAGTTACCGGGCGGACTGTGATCGATCCGCAAGGGGTCTTTTTCCCGCTAACAACAGTTACGGGAATCGGCCCCGAGGCCGGCTTGTCCTCAGGCAATTGTGATCGCAAAACCAGTAGAGCATAAATGGCAGCCAGAACTGCAATGAAACGAACCAAAAGCCCGAAAGATCGTCGGTTCATAAAATTTCACAAGAAATCTAGCAACTTTTAGACTCTTCAAACGATAATACTGAATGAGAGGATCAAATGAAAGTTGTCAACAGAGCAAATCTGGCATCAGAGGTTTTTAAACCGATTGCGGAAGAATTACAAGATCACCGTTCTCTTCTGGATATTTTGAAGTGGGCCCGTAAAGAACCGGCCGGCAATCTCCTCCCTGAAATCCTCTCTGATCTCGTCGTGCAAGATGAATTCACGCATGATCTGGTAATACCGTGGAAACAGCTTTACTTTGTTTATGACACAACCTGCCTGGGGACTGTAACTGCAGTAGCGGTCTGGGATCATGCTCCAACAGCGGATGAGCTCCTTACGGTGCGTGTGAATGAGGGCTGGCGTCCGATTCCTTCGAAGCTGAAAGGGGGCGATCAAGTCATCGGCCACGCAGCTTGCTTAATGAACGGCAAAAACTGATCTTCTAGATCAAGGCCTTCCTGGAATGGCCGCTGGTTTCTTGCTTTTTCAGGTCAATTTTGAAAGAATACACTACTTTTGACAGACATAACCCCATGAATTCCAGCACCATTTTGTCCAAGAAATTTGTTTCTGTGATGCTACCGGCTCTGCTTTTTCTGTCCACCATTTTTCTATTTATCCCTTTTGCCATCTACCAGGGAAACGTAAACGAATTCGAAGTTCCGCTCACCTCGATCCTGTTGAATTTCCTCGTCCTTGGTTTATCTCTGCTTCTGGTTTTAACGCTTGTCGGAATCTTGCTTCGCGGGAAATGGCAGGAACGATTTATCTCGGTTCTGTTTATGCTGGGGATTCTGGTTTGGATCCAGGCGAATTTTCTTGTCTGGAACTTCGGGTTGCTGGATGGACAAGCGATCAATTGGGAGAAACATACCTTTCCCCGGTGGTTGGACGGGAGTTTATGGATTGTCTTATTCCTTTTATCCTTCCTCTTCTTTCAAAGAATCCGAAAAGTTTCTTCTTACGTCAGCATTATCCTGATTTCAGTCCAGCTCGTTTTCCTGATCACAGTGAGCATGCAGAAGCCCGAAATATGGCAGGCAAAAGAAAAAAACGACCTTCCGGGCGTTCCGCCTGAGGAGTTCTATGGATTCTCCTCAAAACAGAATGTGATTCACTTCATCCTGGATTATTTTCAATCGGATTTTTTCCAGGAAATTATCGATGAAAATCCGCAACGCTATTACGCCGCACTTGAGGGATTCACTTATTTTCGGGGTGCAACGGGCTCTTTTCCCACAACAGAAATGAGTATCCCCGCGATCTTCAGCGGTGAAGTGTACAGGAATCACATTCCAGCCCGAAAATTCGTCAATCAAATCATGATCGGAAACACGATCAATAATGTTCTGTTCGACAAAGGCTATCAGGTCGATCTAGTGATGAGCCGCGTTTTCGCGAAAAGGGCCCGCTCTTCAGTCTCGTATCCTATTCCAGTTCCGTATGGCGTCTCCAAAAGGCATCATGATCTGACGAATGCCGCCATCATGCTCGATCTCGCTCTGTTTCGAGCGGCTCCTTCCGTCATCAAGAAAGAAATCTATCGCGACCAGCTCTGGCTTTTCCAGGGCTTTTTCTCGAAAAAAGAATTAAGGCTACGCTATTTTTCACATCAAGCATTTTTGAAAAATCTGACCAGGGAGATGAAGGTAAGCACGGAAAAGCCGGTCTATAAGGCAATTCATTTGATGACATCGCATCCGCCCATCGTTGTCAATTCCAATTGCGAATATGCGGAGCATATGCCGGACAACAGAGAAACTAGAAAAGCGCAGGCAAAATGCGCGCTAAACGATTTCATCAATTTTATCGACGGGCTAAAGTCCATTGGTGTATACGATTCATCCTTAATTATTCTGCAGGCCGACCACGGCGCGGGAAATCCGATCAAAATGACCGATTCTGATAAGGCATCGACAATGTTCTTTCGGGACGCAAAACGGCTCGATGAAATTGCGGGATCAGCCTTACCGCTCCTGACGGTAAAACCCCCAAACGGCAAAGGCCCCTTAAAAATCTCAGAGGCACAGGTCGCTCTCACCGATATTCCGGACACGATCAGCTCGACAGTTCAATTGGGCGCTCATTTCAAGGGAAGATCGGTTTTTGATGTGGATCCGAATGAAGTTCGAGAACGGAAATTCAACTATTACATTTGGGAGCATGTTAACTGGCAAAAGGATTTCTCCTATTTTGATCATCTCGATGAATTCATCATTAAAGGAAATGTATACGATCCTGCATCGTGGCGGTTAAACGAAACTTACTATTCCCCAAGATCCTCTTACAAGGCAGAGAAGATTGCTTTCGGAACCGACGAGGCAGGCCTGTTCAAACGTTCTGGCTGGGGAGCCAATGAGCGAGATCCGAGCGACGGCTATACATTTAACTGGACTTATGGGAACTCAGCTTCACTGTTTCTAGCTCTGCCGCAAGACAAACCTGTGACGTTGACAGCCAATATAAAATCGAGTGAATTCCAAAAACCTCAAATCATCAGCATCAAGGTTGATAACAAAGAAGTAGGGAAATGGAAACTCTCTTCTCCCTGGAAGCTGGCGCCTCATAGTATTGTGATCAATCCGGATCCTAAAAGACCGCGCGTCAGCGTTGTCGAATTTAGTTTTTCGGAATGCATGCCCGTTCAAAACGAATCGGGACCAGTCGCTGTTTTGTTCGAATCCATCACTTTGAAAGAATCAAACAACAACCATCCGGTAGCCCGAATGGAGCGCCGGCTTTAGCCGGCATCGAGGGCCGCAGGCTTCAGCCTGCGCAGCTTACAATCGTTCTGTAGCTTCTTCCAGCAACCGGTAAAACGTTCCGTACAGTTCACTGAAGTGGTGTAACCCTTCCTGAAACAATCTTTCAAAGTTCTGCAATTCCGATTTCTGCACTGAAATATTTACACCTTGAAAAAATGCTGCCTGGGGAGGCAATGTTCTGATTTGCTCCGAGATGACAACAACAAACATTTTTCGTCTGTCCGCGGTCTTTCGTCCGTTCAATTTGCTCAGAATTTTGTAACCGCCTTCCGGATCATCGGGAAAAACCAGATTGGTCGTGATCACATCGTAAAATCCAATTTCCAGGCGACTCAATGCTTCGGTCATGTGGGAAGAGATCTGCACCGCATAACCGAGTCGTTGGAGAACAAACAGGATTTGTTGTGCCTGAGCCGTGTCCGGCTCACACACGAGCGCCCGCTTTTCGCTAAATCCCGCTGCATTGATTTGCGGAGCTTGTGATGGGTGTCCTACGAGAGAAGCAACAGACAGCAGGATATCTCTTCGCACATCTTCCAATTGTTTTTTTACAGCGGCTTCCACTTCGGGTTTCAGGTGCTCCCAGGAACCGGAACCGTTGGTCGCTTTCTCCGGGCTTTTCGCAGCATCGGCGTGCACGCTCACTTGAAAGACTTTCTTGCAGTTAGGACATTTTACGTTGAATGTTTGGGAAGGAATTTTTGCCTTATCAATTTGGAATACATGACCACAATCACTACAGGTAAGGTTCATTGTTCCATCCTACATTGTGTAAATTCGCGCAGCTTCCCGTGTTTCGGCAAAGGAATCACCGGTTGCCAGTTTTTGCAACAGCGGTAAAGACGCATCTGCAGCCAGATCCCCCAGCACTTTGACGGCCGCGTTCCGTTCTGCAATTTCCAATTTTGACCCGGCTTTCTTTTCCAGAACTCGCTTTGCTAACATCACGGCTTGCAGAACTCTCATCTTGGCAAGCGCTTGAAAACAAGCCGCGCGCAAATCCGTGTCTGCCGGCGCCGTGCTGCCGGCGTAGTTGAGTAGAGTCTGAATTTCTCCATCCAGGTTTGCCATCGGAACCGCATGCACTGCTTGAATACGAATAGACTTATCCGGATGGCCCAGCAGAACATGAATTGTCTCAGCATCTGCGGCCGAACATCCCTGGTACAGCCGCTTTAGAATTTCTTTTGAAACGCGAACTTCGTCATTCTTGACAGCCTGCCGCAACATTTCTGACGTTTTGGGAAGTTTTACCTTGGTCATGATCGTTACCATATTCCTGACGACATACCAGTTGTAATGGCTGATTTTCCGCTCAACTTGAGGCGCCAGATAGAGCGGATTCAAACGCTCAAAATAACCCAGCAGACGCACCCTCGTGGAGCGGTCCTCTTCTTCTGCAAGCCAGTTCAATAAAAATTCCGCCCCTTTCTCTCCGGACATTTTGCAAAACTCGATCCCCACATCTGCCCCTTCCCCACCGGAACGAATTTCTTCCATGAAAAAATCGCCGGACGTTTCGAGAGACATAGCCAGATGCCGCCTCAAACGATCATGTTTCTCCATTTGAAGACCAATCGTTCGAAGCAGTTCCATCGCGAGAGAATATTTCTTGCTTCGGAACTTTGTGAAAAATTCGGATTGGAAATAATTGGCGTAAGCAAACACAATTTCATCTTCCGTCTCTTTCTGATAACAACGGCTGGCTATCGCCGTAACGGCAGAATCCAGATTCTTCCAGTGATCATAAACAGAAAGCGTGGACACAAGAGTTTGTACAATGTTGATGACAGACATTCTTTGCCGTTCATCACCTTTGCTTAAGCAATTCAGCACTTTTTTCACGACATCATCAACTTCCTTCTCATCCACTTCTTCTATCATCTGTTGAATAGCATCGGGAATTCGCAGGATATCGCTTGGCGTCAATTCTTCCTTTTCGACAAAATCGCTCCACAGGCTGCCAATCTGTTCTTCCGCAGGCGCCGTTTGAAGAGCAAGAGCCAGATTATTCGCATTCGACGCATATCGCAGAGCAACATCCTTCTCCAGAATTCCAACACGAACCATTCGTTCCAGATCTTTATCGAACGGCTGCATCCCTTCTAAAAAGCCATCACGCATCGCATCCTGAAGAGATCTGTTTTCCCCTTCACCTTTTATGATGTATTCGCGCGTCCGGGGAGTTGCCTTCAATACTTCCACGGCTGCGACTCTTCCACCACCTTTTTTCGGAACCAATCGTTGTGCGATCACGTAGCGAAACGTTTGCGCAAACCGGTTCCGAATCGATGTTTCTTCCGATTGTGGAAAAATACCGATGATTCGATCAATGGCCTTTGAGGCATCGATGGTATGAAGAGTGCTAAAAACAAGATGGCCCGTTTCCGCAGCTTCCAGCGCTATTTCCGCAGTTTCCGTATCGCGCATTTCGCCAACCACAATCACTTTAGGGGATTGCCGCAAGGCCGCGCGAAGGGCAACGGCAAAAGAAGTCGTATCCGATCCCAGCTCACGCTGGCAGATGCTCGATTTTTTGTGGGAATACAAATACTCGATGGGATCTTCAATGGTTACGATATGAAAAGCGTATTTTTGATTGATCTCATCAATAATCGCTGCAATCGTTGTTGATTTTCCACTGCCGGTCGGGCCGGTGACAAGAACGATTCCTGTTGTTTCATTTGCTACTTCATATAAAACATCCGGCAATTGCATTTCTTTAATGCTGGGGACTCCATAAGGAATCACGCGCATTACAACAGCAAAGGTGCCTCGCTGTTTATAGATGCTTACGCGAAATCTGGTGACGCCCGGTATGCTGTACGAAAGATCGGTGGATCCCTGACGTATGAATCTTCGCAGAGCCTCACGGTCCTGCCCCATGATGTTCATGGCAATCACATCCAGCTGAAACGGAATCACTCGTTCAAATCCTATAATAGCGACCGCAACTAAGGTGCCGGATACTTCGATTTGCGGAGGCCGTCCAACGAAAAAATGCAAATCTGATATGTTTGGTTTGAAGGAAAGCATCGCCTGCAGAATACGATCGACGTCAAGATTGTTCATAAAAAAAGGCGCAAATTGTCTTCGAGCGAACCGAAAACTCCCTTACGCCTGAAACTAAGGTATCACATAGATGACGTTTATGTCACGGAGAAAATACAGCCTGATCTATTCGACGCTGATCCGGTAGGTTCCACGGTCGAGAAAGGCCCCCTGAACCGGTATGGCCCAGTAGTTGAGCTTCTCTTCTTTCAGCTCAAAATGCATAAAATGATGCGCGCGCCTCGCCACTTGCGTTTCCGAAGTGAGGCGCGGAGTTTTCAGGTGCCTTCCGCCTCCGCCGGTTGTGAAATGAATCACACCATGCTGCGGTTTCATGCGAGCATAAAAATGATTGTGACCGGCAAGATAAATTTGTACACCATTCTTAACAAGTATGGGCTCAAGAACCTTTCTTAAAGACAAATCCGGAGGATGACTTCCAGGCGGAGTGTAAATCGAGTGATGACCGTAAACAATTTTCCATTTCGATTTTGATTCGGAAAGCACTTTCTGGAGCCATTTCAATTGCGAAGGATCTCCGTTTCTCATAACAATGCTTTCCGTGTTCAAAGCAACAAATGTGACGAGATCGGGATCCGGCGAAAAATAGTAGTAGCCGGCGTTTGAGAGAATATTGAAGCGAGACCGGTCGTTGATTAAGTCCCGCCCTTGACGGGTTTCAAAATCATGATTCCCGAGCGTGGCAAAGAAAAGCACACCGCGTTTTCGCAAAGGATTGTAGTACCGGTCAAAACGTTCGTAAAAAAGCGACTTATTTCCGCCGTAACGTCTGTTCCAGAAACGCTGGACCCCCTCACCATAAATATTGTCTCCCGTGGTGAGAACAAAACGGAATGGATATTTCCCGTGCCATTCCAGCATTTCTTCAGCAACGGCTGCCTGCGCCGAGCAACCACAGCCCATGTCACCGATTGCTGCAAAGTAAAGGGCATCCGAAGCAGCAAAGGCAAAACAAAAATAGAAAAATAGCATCGGAAGGACCAGTAATTTCTGCTTCATACAAATACATAATCTATATAAAAATAATTTTTACCTGCCGTCTTTGCGACTTTGCATTATTTCGTGCACGGAGCGGTGAGCGGATTCCAGCGCGCCTTGCATCCATCCCGGCAGCGAAGATGTATGGTCTCCCGCGAAATGGATTCGGCCAAAGGGACGTCCCAGAACAGGCAGCAGATTCGTCATCTGTCCAGGCTTGAACCAGGAATAAGCTCCACCGGCCCAGGGGTCTTGATCCCAGCACACGGATGTTGTTTTGAGCAAATGCTTTCTCATTTCCGGATGTAATTCTTCGAAGAACGACAGGGTTGTTTCGATTCGTTCTGTTTCATCCATCGAGGAAATTCTTCGCGCAAGAGGTCCGGAAACGTAGGCCTCAAGAATTCCAGCCTCACCTTCCTGATTGGCGGTGCTGTGAAACAGGCTCAGGAATTCGTGATCCGTATAGGCATATCCGGATAAGCCTTGCCGGAGCCAAAATCGTTCGTTGAACTGAGCATAGACGCGCGCGACAGATGTGTATCCTAACTCTTGAATTGCATTCCGCTTTGCGGAAGACAACTCGATCTGGACTTTGGACAAAAGGGAAAAAGGAATTGTACAGATTACGAAATCGCATCGTTGTTTTTTGACGCTTCCGTTTTCTGTGAATACAACTTCTATATGCTCCTCTGTCTGATTCACCTGCTGAACAGGACTGTTTAGATGGATGTGAGAAAGTCGTGATGCGAAAGCAGAAGGAAGCCGGTCGCTGCCTCCATGGATGCGAAAGAGTGAACTGGAACGGCCCCTTGCCAGATCATAAAACCCGCTGATGGCGGAATAGGTTTCTATTCCATCTCCCCACTCATCGATGTATTCCATTCGCAAACGGGAGATATCTTCTAAAGAAATGCCCTGGTCCTTCAGCAGCCGGTAAAGAGACACATCATCCCACGCCTTCAAATCATCCGGTGGCCACGGATCCGCATTCAATGAATCTGACACTTGCTGGATGAAAGGCCCCAAATATTTTTTCTGAAGGTTGCCCGGTAAATTTGGATCTTCGGCGGTTCCAATCCATCGTTGGCCCGCAAAACGATAGACAGCAGGAAGGTTGGAAGGTGCTGGAATTAGCGGGATGTCAAAGTCGGTCACATATTTCTTCGTCAGCGAATGACTGTCCGGAACAACCATCGCCCCAGCTTCCGCGTATTGGCCGAACGCAAAAGGCTCCCTGATCGTGTGAATACGACCACCGATTCTATCCCGTGCTTCCAGAATGACCACCTCAAAACCTCGTTGCGAGAGTTCATAAGCGGCGCACAATCCGGAAATGCCGGCGCCTAAAATTATGACTTTATTCATTCTTTGCGCCTTTGCAGTACTATACGTCCAATTCTTGTTTTTACTCCAAACTTGCAACTGGCTGCGTGTAAGAAGGGAGATGGGGAGATATTGCAGATGTGGAGATGAAAAAAATAAAACTATCTCCTTATCCCCATCATCTCCCGATCCCCCTTCTTACACATGCGGCTTTGCGTCTTTGCGCCTTTGCGTTAATTCCGTAGCAGTTTTTCGATTTCCTGCAAGACCGGCATGTATTCCGGTTTTAAGTTGGCGTTTGCATGGAACGCTTGAACCAGATCCTTCTGTGCATTTCGAAGCAACAGTTGTTGTTGCGCACGATCAGTTTGAGCTTGTAACAGTTGTAAAACTGCCCGTATCGCGAGGGCGCGCGCCATCCCGGGATGATATTTCAATGCTAAATTCACAGCTTCCAATCCCCTCCGAATTTCCTCCTGTGCATTGTTACCGTTTCGAACTTTCCAGGACGCATGCATTTGATGCATTTCCGCGGCGCTGTTATAAATGACTGCCTCTTCCTTGTTCAGCTGTAAAGCGCGCTGAAGGCTCTCTTCGGTTGTTTTAAATATTTTTGCCGGGGATACATTCCTGGAAATCGCATCCTGCGCTTCCACCAGATCGAGTTGAACGGACATCACGTAAGGTTCAAAAAAATCGGGATTGGACTCAATCGCTTTCCTGACAAATACCTTGCCCTGATTCAAATACGATGAAGGATCTTTTCCTTTCGTAAGCGCATAATCTGCCAGCAATTCATAGACTTCCGCAAGATTGCTGTAAGCATACGAATAGTCTTCATTAATGTGAATCGCTTTTTGAAAATACTCAATGGATTTTTCCAGGGTTGCAGTGGGGTCCATACCCATCGAGAGCTGATATTCACCCAGACCCTGATGGACACCGCCAAGATTGTTGTAGGCCAGCGTATATTCCGGATTCAATTGAACTGATTTTAAAAAGTATTGCATCGCTTTTTCGAGGGATGGCCCCGGATCTTGACCGTGGGCGTTTTCATATTCCGCCTGCGTCCAGTAAGCCACTCCGAGATTGTTGGGGGCCACGGTAAACGTCGGATTCAGACTGATCACCTTCTGGTAATTCTGAAATGCCTGGTTGAGAGTGCCTCTCGGATCTATGCCGCGATTCGATTGATATTCGGCAAGTGTCCAATACGCATTTCCCATATTGTGGTACGTATGAATGTTATTGGGAGCCAGCTTTGCTGAGCTTCGAAAATTTTCGATTGCCTGATTCAAATGAGGAACCGGATCGATTCCATGCTCCATTTCGTACTCTGCATGCATTCGGTATGTTCGCCCTTTGTTGACGTAGGCATTCACGCTCGCAGGATTCCATCGAAGTTCCTCGTCCGCATATTTTTCGGCCAGTTTCCAGGCTGGTCTTGGATCTTCGCCATGAAGCATTTGAAACTCGGCTCGCCGGAGATAAAGATTTGCCAGATTGTTAAAAGCCACTTCACTTTCGGGATTTGTTTTAATCGCATCGAAGCAAACCTTCAGCCCTTCTTCAAATTCTGATTCAACGGATTTACCGGACTGGTACATTTGCAAATTCATTCGATCTACGGAAAGGCCGCAAAGAGCCTCGTAGATCGTATTGTCGCTGGCCGCTTTAGCCACAGCTTCGCTATAGGCCAACTCTGCCTTTTCGTAGTGCGCGAATGCGCTAGCAGCATCGCCACGATCCCGCAATTCATTACCCATTGCTTTCCAGATCTCCCCTTCCAACAATTTTGCTTCATACATCCAGGGAATGAGAACCCACGCTTCATGGGCCCGCCGCAAAGCCTCTTCATAGCGTTTCTGATAAAAGGCGATTTTTCCACGCACATAAGAAGGGGATTCCGCCCAGGCTCCGGCGCTTTCATTCACAAACTGAATCGCGCGATCCCTGTATTCTTTCTCGACCTCTTTTTTTTGAATGATTCGCAGCTCAAGACTTGCGATTCTTTCCACGTTCTCTAATTCTTTGTGATACAAAACTCCCAGCGTGTGCCCGAGTGAGTAAGCAACTTCGGGCGCGCGGTAATTCTCGTGCCACGCCGTCTCTAAGTGTTTGCGGGCCTTTTCGTATTCGTGCAAGGACATCCAACCGCGGCCCAATGCGTATTCTCCCGGACCTTTCGCAACTTTTCCCATTTGCTTGATTTGCAGTTCTATGGCCCGCATCCGCTGTTTTACCATTTGCTTCTCCATGCGGATATCGTGAAGCGGCAAAAGATAGGCATACCGCATGGTGGAATCCATTTTCTCGATTTCCTGACCAAACTGCTGCGCCAAACGTGCTTGCTGTGCAGCATTAAAACGGATGCGTAGCCCGAGAATCGCAAAAACTAGAATCAATACTAGTGAAGCACCGGAAACAGCAAAGATTGCCTTGTTCTTCCGGATTTTCTTCGTGAGCCGGTAACTGAATCCGGCCGGCCTGGCCAGAACCGGCTCCGCATCCAGATACCTTTCGAGATCATCCGCCAAAGCGCGGGCCGAATCATAACGACGCTCCGGTTCTTTTTCCAGACATTTCATCACAATGCTTTCCAGATCCGGTGAGACCGAGGAATCCTTGTGTCTCAAAGCGACCGGCTCTTCCTGTAACACTTTCAGAATGATGTCGACTCCCGTGTTTCCCTCAAACGGTGAATATCCACAAAGAAGCTCATACAAAGTCGCGCCAAGACTGTACACATCGCTGCGGCGATCAATCTTGTCAGCCTGACCGCGCGCCTGTTCCGGAGCCATGTAGAAGGGTGTCCCAATCACAACGCCTGTCACCGTGTGCCCCGGCACTTCCATCTCTCGAACCAGTCCAAAATCCAAAATGTAAGGATGAAGCGTTCCATCCTCCTTTGTTTCAACCAGAATGTTTGCCGGTTTCACATCACGATGAATCAAACCCAGCCGGTGCGCGGCATGTAAAGCATCAGCCACCTCGCGGACTATGTTTGCTTTTTGCTCTTGAGTCAGTGTTTCCCGAATCTCTGAGAGATTCTTCGCTTCGATGAATTGCATCGAGATGTAAGCATGATGTTGAAATTCGCCAACTTCGTAGATTTCACAAACGTGTGGATGCCGAATCTTCGCCTGCGCTTGCGCTTCACGAATCAGGCGATGCTGAAGCTCAGGATCTTCCCGTCGCAAAAATTTTAGAGCGACAGGACGCTTTAAGATGGGGTCAAAGGCTTTGTAAACACGCCCCATTCCGCCCTCCCCGAGACAACCGATTAATTGGTAACGTTCCCAGGATTTAAGGGCGCTTTCAATGAACCCGAGGGGAAGAACTGGAAAAGATGTACCGAAGGTCAGTGGTTTTCGAACAATGCCAGGATCGCTCCCCATACTTTCACTTTACCAAAAATCGTATCTCACGCGCGACGCAAAACAATTTAAGGGGGCAGTAGGAACTGCCCCCTGTCAACTGTTTCACGCTATTGCCAGGATGAAATATTTGATGGCTAACGACCCGATCTTGGTGCACCCGCTGATTGAGCAAGATTTGTGCCGCACAGCTGTCGAGGATTCACGAAGCAACACAGCCAATAATTGTCACAATCTGAGCAACAATTTTTAAAAGGGGAGGATGGCACGAAGGCCATCCTCCAGGAAACGATGTTATTGAACAGTGAACGTTGCTGGCGATGTGCTGCTACCGTTCTGTCCGTTAAACGTAGCTGTTGCACTCACCGAATATTGTCCTTTGGGATCTTTTCCAGTGATTTTGTAGCTCCAGATAGCTTTTCCACTTGCATTTGTTGTGAGTGTTTTTGTGGTCGTGCTACCGTTTGCTTTCGTCATGGTGAATTTCACACTGGCGCCTGATGCGGGATTTGAACCGGAAAGCACTGTTGCTGTGATCGCCACCGTTTGTCGCACGCTAAAGGGTCCAGCGGGTGAAGAAACCGACACGGACACAGGTGGCGGAGGATTCGTCACCGTGCAATTTGCTGTGCCCGTTCCGGAATAACTTCCGTTTGTTGCCGCAGCATTGACGCCATAAGTGCCGACCGAAGTACCGGACGGCACGGTTTTTGTCATCGTTACATTTGCGTTTGCTCCGGCGGCAAGCGTGACCGATGAATTCGAAAAACTGGAGGCCCATCCGGAGGGCAGATTCGAGCTCAGGTTAAATGTTGCGTTGGAGCATCCGGAATTGTCGTTGTTCTTTACGTTCACAGTGTAGTTGGTGCTATTGCCAGGATAGACGCTCGGATTAGATGGCGAAATCGTCACTGTTGGATTCGCCTGAACGCAAGGCACAGTACCGTAATTCACGCTCATCGTAAGGCCCGAGGAAGTGGCTGATTGAACGGTCAAGGAAACGTTGGAGTACGGATCAGTCCAGGGAATCCCCGGTCTTAATACCACATCACTCCAGGTGTTTGGTTCGCTCGGAGTAAAATCAAGCAGATGCGTATAGGTACTCGTTGAAGCATCCTGATAGTGGATCAATGCACCCTGAAAGACACTCGAACCGAGTGTCGTATCATAGTTGCCGATGGCCTGACGGTATTCCACCCAGAGGTATGCATTGTTGTCCGTTCCTCTTTGAATCTTCAGTCCTTTCACGCCGGCAGAACTACTTTCGATCGGCAGGATTGTAAAGTTTCCGGTGCTGGTAACGGTTTGATATCCGGTCCCACTTGAGAGCCAACCAATCATGGCCTTATGCGGCGCACCGTAATGACCAAGATTCCAGGAACCCATCGTATTGAAGACATCGCCGTATTCGTTCAATGTCCCTTGTACCCCCATTGGCCCGAGTACTTCTGTTCCGAAATCGCGAGTGCTCGCGTGATGCAAGCTGAGATTGTGTCCCCCTTCATGTGTTGATAGCTTCACAGCGTTATCACGATTCGTAAAATAATTGTCAAGCTCCCAGGATATCGATGCTGCAAAGGTGCCATCTTGTGAGCTATTACTCCAGCAGCCAAGACTCCCTAATCCGGCATAACCACAGGAACCCGGGTTTGGGAAAATAATAAAGAGGCGCGTGTACTGCGTAAAATTCACCTGTGCATCCGCAGCTGCGATGGCGGCTACTTTCATCGCATCCCATTCATCGCAGGAATAGACTCTGTCCAGAGTGTACCAACCGAAAACTGCTCCTGAAGCGGATGCTTGATTGTAGGAAGCCTCTTTCCAGTAACCGTTAACGGTGCGACCGGTCGTACCAAAGAATGCATCATGAACGGATTGTGGTGTAACACCAGCCGTTGGATTGACTCCCGGAAAAGTTACCAGCAGTACAGCAGTATTTTGATTTCCTGTCGTACTGCAAGAGGTGGCATCTCCCAAAACAGATTCACCAACAATCACGCCCTTTCCGGCGATTCGCTTACCGACCTTTACACCTTTCACTTGAAGAACGACGCCGCTCCTTAGTCCTTTTGGAACCGGACCATCGAAGTTCACATCGAGATCTTCACCACCCACTTTCAAACGGTGATTCCATTCACTTTTTGTCATCGCTGCATCATCGATCATGAGGCAAGAGTTATCTC
>JBKKAT010000510.1:0-3210 GCA_046714535.1 Acidobacteriota bacterium
TATCAAGACTTCTTTCGCCGCCAGAAAAATTGAACACAGATCCCGTTGCGCACAGGGAGAATAGTTTGGTTTTCTGCCCGATCTTTGCGATCTTTTGTTAAAAATGAAAGCGGAAATCGACTGGCGCGAGACCACCGGCTACATCCTCATCATCCTTGCGTCGTGTTTCTTTGGCGGATCTGCGAGTCTCGGAAAAACCCTGATGAACAACGGACTTTCCACAATCATGCTGATGGAAATCCGTTCAGTGATAACCAGTGTTGTCCTCCTACCGGCTTTGCTCCTCGTTGGGCGCAAACATCTTCAAGTGGATAGCAAGGACTGGATACTATTTCTGCTTCTTGGAATTCCGGGAATCGCACTGGTCAATTCCTCCTACTACTATGCGGTGAAAACACTCTCTGTCGCGCTTGCTGTCTTTATCCAGTTCACCGCGCCGGTTCTCGTCTTTCTGTACGGCTGGTCAACTCGAAAGGAGAAAGCTACACAGCAGAAGCTTCTGGCGTTGCTTCTCTGTCTTCTGGGAACGTTTTTTATGGTAAGACTCCACAGTAGCGAATCGGCAAGCATTTCGTGGATCGGCGTGACCAGCGCATTCGTTGCAACTTTTGCATTCGCATTCTACGTACTTCTCTCGCATCAGCTGGGTAAGAAATATTCTGCCTGGACCATCACTTTCTACGGTTATTTCGTCGCTTGCCTTTTCTGGTTTATTGTCCAAAATCCAGCCGAAACAGCTTCGACTTTATCCCGGAATCATCTCTGGAAAGGAGCGATCTTGTTCAGCCTTTTTTCCACACTCATTCCGTTCGCATTATTCTTGAGCGGGCTGATGAGAGTTACTCCCACAGGAGCAACCATTGCATCGACAAGTGAAACAATTACCGCATCGGTGTTTGCCTATCTCTTTTTGGGAGAAAGCCTGACCCCTGGACAGTTGTTCGGCGGTGTATTAATCGTTTCAGCTATTTTAATTCTTGCGTACAAGAAATCAGAGCCCTCTCCCGAGCTTTCGTTGACGGCATGAATTTCTCCCCCTCATAAAGGGGGAGATGAAGAGGGGGTTGTCCGATGGAATACTCTATGTTAAGTTGGTAAGCCATGAAGACAGGGTTTGGGGAAAACGATTGGGCCGTAATTCTCGGCGCCTCCAGCGGTTTTGGCGAGGCGACTGCTCTACAATTAGCAAGATCCGGCCTCCACATATGTGGCATTCATTTGGATCGCCGCTCAACGCTGCCTCATGTTCAGGAAGTTGTCCAGGGAATTGAATCAACGGGAAGAAAAGCTCTGTACGTCAACATGAACGCCGCTGACGAAGAAAAACGCCGCGACGTAATTGGGAACCTCAAGACTCAGGTTGGAGATGGGTTCGTGCGTGTATTACTCCATTCGTTGGCTTTCGGCACATTAAAGCCGATGATAACCGACACAGACGAAGAACAGATTAATCAGACCCAAATGAATATGACGCTGGATGTGATGGCTCATTCACTGATTTACTGGGTGCAGGACCTGAACAGAAACGGCCTGATTCGGAACGGATCCCGCATCTTTGCCATGACCAGTCTTGGAAGTCAGCTGGCAACGAAATCTTATGGCGCCGTATCTGCGGCCAAATCGGCGCTCGAATCACATGTCAGACAATTGGCTTTGGAACTTGCTTCCTGTGGCGCAACAGTAAATGCCATCAGGGCTGGAGTCACAAACACCCCCAGTCTTCAAAAGATCCCCGGACATGAAAATCTTATCGAAGCGGCATTGAAAAAGAATCCTGCCGGTAGACTTACGACTCCGGAAGATGTTGCAAAAACAATTGCTGTTCTTTCACACCCCGATACTTACTGGATGACAGGAAATACGATCAACGTCGATGGCGGCGAAATGATCACAGGCACCAAATAAAGCGACTAGTGGCCAGTGACTAGTTACCAGTCCACTTTGCGGCCATCACGATAAAAGACACCGCTCGGACCATGGTCCGGCAACAAAACCGCGTGGAGGATGGAATGGGCCCCTTCTTCAGGCGTTCGATGAGCCATCGGACCGCCCATGGTTGTGCGGACCCAGCCCGGATCTACCGAGTGCACCAAAACTCCCGTACCTCGCAGAGCTTCGGCCAGGCAGATTGTGAAACCGTTGAGCGCCAATTTCGTAACACGATAGGCAACCGAATCGGCACCTAAACCGCGGCTGATTGCGCCCATTCCCGATGTCACATTCACGATCCGTCCCCATGATCTCTGACGCATTCCCTCCGCCAGATTTTTGGCAAGCAGCATCGGTCCTAGAAGATTCGTGCGAACGACCATTTCCAACTCTTGATCGCTTAAGGAAAAGATACTTCCACGATCCAGAACCGCGGCGTTGTTGATCAAAATATCCACTCTGATTTCTGAAAGTTTGTTCAATGCGTTTCGGACCGAATCTGAATCGGATGTATCGATGGGAACGAGGGCAACCTCATAACCTTCATTAGTTAGAGTTTCAAGTGTTTCTTTCCCTCCGTGACGAATACCCAGAAAGACTTTGGCGCCTTCCCTACCGAGTTGCCGGCACACTTCCAAACCGATCCCACGATTTGCTCCGGTAACAAAAGCCGTTCGCCCAGAAAGTCTCATACCACCAATTTAAAGCAAGTTAAGAGCACGCAACGGTACGTTTATCTACGTTTAGCGTGTTGACTCCAGCGGATTTGCCCAATTCAGACCAGGAAACCGGCTGAAATCATGATCAGCGGAATATAAAGTAGCACCGTGCTCAATGCTGAGTGCAGCAAGATGGGCATCTGAAAGCAGATTGCCGCCGGTTCCTAACGGAAGAATGATCTCTTGCAAAATTGCAGCATGTCTCGGTGTCGGAGTCACAATTTCGACGCACGGTTGGTTCAACCAGGATTCTATAAATTCAAACGATTGCTTCACCTTCAGAGGGCGCGCAAAAATATTGGCCCTCGTACTGATTCGTAAAAACGCGAGCAGAACAGTCCAGTCAAAAGCAAAAGGTTCGTCTTCTGAAAGACTCCTTTCGAGCCACTGTTTCGCCCGAACATGCAGAGGTTCAGCGGAATTTACAGCGTACAACAACAAATTTACGTCCGGGAGCTTCATTTCCTGATCGTCAAATCGCGGACAATCTCTTCATCCTCAAGATCGGCTGCCAGTTGCATTGCTTTGCGAAGAGGAACCGAAGGAACACCCATGTCGTATG
>JBKKAT010000511.1:0-3308 GCA_046714535.1 Acidobacteriota bacterium
ACGTTGATTATTCTGAATCAATTGTGATTCTCTTCTGGAGAGTCGTGATGTTTTTATTACTTTACCGCTTGTAGCGCATGGAATCGACATAATTGCGGACGAGATGAATGCCCAATCCACCGATTCGCCGTTCCTCAAGTGGCACATCGAGGTCTGGTTCCGGAATCTCTGTAGGATCGAACGGACGTCCGTCGTCTGTAATCTCCAGTATCAGCAAATCCTCATGCAGCGAAATATCGACTTGAATGTAGTGTTCGGCGGAATCCTCATGCCCGTACTTAATTATATTGGTGATCAACTCTTCGAGGCTAAGATCGAGCACAAATACGATATCTTCTGACAATTGATTCCGTTCGCAAAAAGTTTGAACCGCTTCGCGGAGTTTGGGCATCTCCGAAACTTCATTTCTAATCTGCATTCGCATATGATTTGAATTGTAAACATGTGCCCGATTGTTGTATAGAGTAACTATGGAAATTTTGACGACCGAACGAACGGATGGACCGGTCAAGGTAACTGTTGTTCAGATCTCTGGCGACATCGACACCATGACTTTCAGCGAACTGGAAAAGGAAGGAGAAGAGATCTACAGACGTGGCGCACGCAGAATCGTTCTGGATCTGTCGGGAGTGCGACACATGAGCAGCGCAGGATTACGCGCCATTCATACGATCTTCAATCTCCTGCGGAGTAACCATCCTTCGGAAAGCGACAAAGTATGGAAGGAAAGAATCGCAGACAAGAATTTCAAATCGAACTTATTGAAGCTTGTGCAGCCGAATCAAAACATCCGCCAGATCCTGATCACTTCCGGATACGACCGTTTTCTGGAAGTGCACGATAGTCTGGATCAAGCAATCCAATCATTCGTGCCTTGAGTGGTCCGCGCTAAATATATTTTCTTCGGAGCATTTCGGAGGTGGATTCGTCCATTTGATCTTTTCGGCGAACCTCCTGAAAACGCGCGAGGAGGTCCTCTACTTTTAGTCTCTTCTTTTCTGCGCCGCTAAAATCATGAATCATTCTTCCTTTATGCATCATGATCAGACGATCCCCCAGGCTTACAGCTTGAAGCATGGAATGCGTCACCATTAAGGTCGTCAATTTCTGCTCAGAAATAATTTCCTGGCTCAGCTGGATCACTTGATCGGCGCTTCTTGGGTCGAGAGCTGCTGTGTGTTCATCCAGCAAAAGAAGCTCCGGCCGTACCCATGTAGCCATTAAGAGTGTCAAAGCCTGGCGTTGGCCCCCGGAAAGAGTGCCTATAGAATTGTCCAGGCGATTTTCCAAACCCATGTTCAGTTTGCGCACACGCTCCTGGAATTGTGTTCGCAGCAAACCGGCCAGAGCCCATCCCAAACCACGTGGAAAACCACGCCTCGCCGCCAGTGAAAGATTTTCTTCAATGGACATGTTCGGCGCCGTTCCGCTAAAAGGATTTTGAAAAACGCGGCCAATCATCTTTGCTCTGCGATGTTCCGGCCAGCCGGTGATGTTTTTACCTTCCAGATGAATCGATCCCTCCTCAATGGAGAAGGTCCCGGCAACGGCATTCAGCAAAGTCGATTTGCCGGATCCATTTGTTCCGATAATGATGACGAAGGAACTTTTTTCCAAAACAAAATTGACATTCCGCAATGCCAGCACTTGATTGGCAGTTCCCGGATAAAAAGTCTTAGATACTTTTTGGACTTCTAACATTTCTTTTGAGCTTTCCCAGGATTTGCGGCAAGATGAGAGCGATGAATACAAAGATGGCTGTAATGAGCTTCAGATCATTTGGATTGAGTCCCCACCGCAGCGCGATCGCAACCAGCAAGCGGAACAAAACGGAACCCATCACAGCTCCAGTGATGGTAAAAGCCAAACGTTGACTCCCGACCAGTGCTTCTCCGATGATGACAGAAGCGAGACCAAGCACAACCATGCCAATACCCATTTGCACATCCGCAAAGCCCTGATATTGAGCGAGCAGAGCGCCGGACAGACCGACAAATCCATTTGAAATTCCCAGACCGAGAATAATCATGGTATTCACATTCACACCCAGAGCTTTCATCATTTGTGGATTGTCGCCTGTTGCTCTCATTGCAGTGCCAAGATTTGTGCGCATGAAAAGATACAGAACCCCCCCCATGAATAGGGCCAGTAAAAATGCAAACAGTAAAACAAAAGCATCCCGGATGGAGACTTCCCAACCCGCAATCGTAAGACCAACCGCGCCGGGCAAAAGTGCCTGGCCTGCTTTTTCACAGTAAGTGGCCAGTGTGGTTTCCGTAAGCAACGGCACATTGCTTTTTCCCATGACGCGAAGGTTCGTGGAATAAAGGGCGGTCATCACCAGAATGCCGGCAAGCAAACCATTGATTTTGAAACGTGTGTGCAAAATCCCTGTTGTAATTCCTGCGAGAAATCCACCGGCGAACCCGGCAGCACTGGCAAGCCATGGATTGAATCCTTCAACGAGGAGTATCGCAGTAATTGCAGCGCCGAAAGTGATCGAACCTTCCGGAGTGATATCGGGAAAACCATAAATACGGAAACTGATGAGAACACCGATCGCCAGCAATGACAGAATGAGTCCCATCGTAATAGCGCCGATCAATAAAGTCATCGTTCCAACCCCCTCCTAACCTCCCCCTTCATAAGGGGGAGGAGACGGATCGAAGCCATCCTGCATGACTCCCCTCCCTTATAAAGGGAGGGGCCGGGGGAGGGTTGTCCGGCTGAGCTTTTGTGCCTTAAGATAATTCCTCCACAAATTCGGTTATAGGACTGATCCAAATTGCACCGCGAACAAATTCACTTTCACCGACTCCACTAATCTCGCGGTCATCATGAATCAGGTGAAGCACACCTTCCACGCGGCTCGATTCAAACAAGCGGCTGACTGTTTCGGCCATATCGATCCGTCCTTTCTTTAATGGCGTGTAAGGAAATGCAGCAGCATGAAAGTGACCTGCAACTTTCTCAGTTTGATCCATCCACCTCAAAATGGAAGGCGCTTTGCTACTTTGGGTAACGACTCCGGCGACCAGAGCTAAAGATTTTGCATACGCCCGTTCTGCAGTAAAGGAAAACCAGTCAACCGTTTCCGGATATTGATACGGAGCCGACTTAGATGCGGAGCCAACGGGCGGTTTCGCAAGAGCGGCGCCGACCAAACCTGCAGTTTCAGAAACAATCAGCATCGCCAGCGATTCTTTTTTTGTTAATTCGAATGCGAAGGAAACGATTTCAGATAACTTAACCGAACCGGTTTCCTGCCGGGCTTCAAAACGGACAAGATTTCGCCAGCTTCCCTCACA
>JBKKAT010000512.1:0-5399 GCA_046714535.1 Acidobacteriota bacterium
GGATACATCCCCACATAGTTCTTTCGAAAATAGCTTCATAGGTTTTCGTGAATATATTACTCACATTACATATCCTCTTTCACTAAAGAGCACTGTTTTTGAAATACTTAGATTGAGAAGTCCTGAGTATTTCTTCAAAGAAAGAGACTATTATAATAGATTATCCTTTGATGCGTTAAAATTACCCGAGAATGTAATTATTTCAACTGGGAATGGATGTATCCAAGTATTTAGTAATGATATCATTCCTGATATTATAAGTATTTTATTACAATTTAGACACACTCTAATGATCCCTGTAATACACCGACTGGCAGCTATCAAGGTTTTAGATGATATTAATTTAGATGCATCTAATGGTGTAAATTATTTATTGGAGGGTTTTGATTGACAAAATTAATATACTGCAATCGAGTTTCATTCTAATTTATTACCAATATTAGATACAAGACTTCGTTAGCAACGTTGGATTTTAATACTAAAAAATATGTCAACCGTACAAGCCAGGATTCACGCTCGGGAAAATAGGCTTAATTGGGACTAAATCTTGTGGTGAGACAGGATGCTTGGCGCATAGAAATCGTTAATAAATTGACATTATAGAAGGGATATAGTTGTGTTGAAAAAGCTGGTAACAGGGCAGTTAAGTTTACCGATGACATTCTGGGGATGGGGTTTTTGTGGTGGCCTGTTTATCGGTCTCATTGGTCTGGTCGGTGTACATACAGGTCACACAACAATTGTACCGTTGACTTACATAATTAAAACAGTTCTGTTCGGTGCTGTACTTTCCGGTATTACGTTTATCCTTCGTCGAAAAATCACTGTGTTTGGTGCGCTTGCATTTTTTGTCGTCTTGATTCAGGTAATGATGAGTATCGTAATGATTATAGGGCTTTCTTCATTACTGTTTAAATAATCGAAACGAAAAGGAAAAAACTGCTCGCTAGGGGTTGTCTGCGGATTTGGAAAGCCTGTTGCCACCCAGTGCATCGCCTGATAACAAGTCCGTACAAAACTCATCGCGAACAGAGAACGCTCATTTCTATCTGCTTAGTGCTAGATGCGGACGTTACTAACGCCGAGGTTGTTAATAACTGGAAAATAGGCTATGCGTAGAGTCTTTATTTGAGAATCTGTAATTATTTTGTTGACACAAATTGCTTTAAACCATAGAGAACAATATGTAAGAGAATCATTAGTATTAAGTTCTTCTTCAGCAACAAGGCCGTTAGATGAGGGATTGATGGAATGAGCAAGTTTGATAAAGTAGACCTAGCATATAATTTTTTGGTTTTTAGAGAACAGAACCAAGAATCATTTACAATAGAGGAGTTAGCTGCAGCCACTGGCTGGAAAGTTAAAACCTGTAAAACATATCCGACCAAAACATGGAATAAATTCATTTCCAGAGATGGAGATCAATATACAACACTTGGAATAAAATATCTTAGCAAGGAGGATTTCCGGCATATAAATACACAAAAAAATATGGATTCAATTCCTCAGTCAGAGCGAAGTGTTAATTTAAAAAAAGCCAGAGAGTTTGCATTACTCGCGGTAGCGACATATAACAACCCTTTCACTGAATTTAAAACATTTGGTTTCATAGTAAATATTATTATTGCGTACACGTCACTTTTTCATGCTATTTTTGCCAAAAATGGCACACCGTATAATTATCTCGAAGCAGATGGGCGGCCCAAGTTAGTAGATGGTCAAGAGAAGGCTTGGGAGTTAAAAACATGTTGTCAAGCATATTGGCCCGGTATTGAATCAGCTGAAAAGGCAAATTTACTATTCCTCACCGGACTGAGGAACATAATAGAACATCGAGGACTTCCTGCTATCGATTTATTAACATTTGGCGAGTGCCAAGCTGCAATTAATAATTTTGAGAACCTTGTTATAAAAGAGTTTGGAGAGACAAATGCTTTGATGGTTAACTTAGCACTTGCAATGCAATTGACTAGAGCAACTCAACAAGCTCAAATTGATGCAATTAAACAATTTCAGACTGTGAATTTCAATGTTGTTAAAAAATTCATGAATGATTATAAAAATGAACTTTCTGATGAGATAGTTCAAAGTCAACAGTTTAGATTAAGGGCGTTGCTAGTACCACTAGTTGGTAAAAATGCTAAACAATCAGATTTGGCTATAGAATTCATAAATGTTAGCAACCTCAGTGAGGATGAGCTTGAAACATATGAGTCTGGAATAGCTTTTATAAAAAATGTTGAAAATCAGTTCAAATTAAAGCCAACAAGAGTTGTTGCATTAGTTCAAAAAAAAGAAAAAAACTTTAACATTACAACTCATACAAAATTTTGGAAGCATTATGAGGCTAGGCCTAGTGAAAATGATAAAAAATTCAAAGGGGAATACTGTGGTTATGTTGAAGGCTTCGATGGTTATCTATATTGCCAAGAATGGGTTCGCTTTATTCTTGAGATTTATAAAGATAAAACTGAGCTAGAAAAAGTGCTTCATTCCTAAAATGATTATTTTTTCTTGATTATACATAATGAAATATCCTGAATAAAATAACCTGTGACTTTGTTAAATACTTCATGCTAATGCCACCATTCTGATGGTGGCATTTTAGGTCGGAGTCAAAGTTAATCTTAGATGAGGCCTCGATTGTAATGTGGTAGTATCTTGTATTGTTCCAGTTTTACCTACATCTCGAATTTTTGATCTAGTCTTATCTTCGAGCCTAATGACTTATAAATTTATTTACTTTTTGGTTTTGGTAAAATGACTCTCCTTATTGAAATTATGGTAATTCACTTGTTATTCTTATTTTTTAAATTTAAGCCTCAAAGCCCCATTTTGGTGATGAATGACTCAGCTAAATTAAACCTGAGGTACGTCCTCCTATCATCATTTCTCTTTGATATGAAGCACTGCCACCTGCAATAAGTCTTGAAAGCTCATTCAGTCCACCATCTATTTCTTGAGAAACTATGAAATGGATACCTCTTTCAGCTAAGATAGGAATTAGATACTCATACTGCTCAGAGTCATCGCAATAATCCATGGCACACATACCCCACTCAGCATTTATGAATTGATCTATAACTTCGTAGATAAATTGAGATGTTAACAGTGACACTTCTTTATTAGGAGCAGCGAAGTGTTGAATAGAGTTCCTTAACTTACCGAAATCATTGTATAACTTTATATTTTTTATCTTCACACCAGTTGCCGCCCAAACTTTCTCAGGCAACTCGGAATATGTAATTGTTTGACCTTTCTCTAATAAACTTGCGAAATCAAGAAGCCCAGTTGTTTTATTTACACAATCAGCAGTTGATTTTGGTAATGACTCAAAAATTAGAAGAGGATGTTCCTGCGCAAGACGAGCTTTAAGAAAAATTTCGCAAGCATGAGCAGCCTGTAAAACTCCCAATTGAGACCACATTGAATTACTCATGTCATAAAAGTGAGCAAGATAGTTAGCGTGAGCAAGTGAACCTGCGCCTAAAGCAATCATGTGCTCATAGACATTTTTTAAATTAGCATCCATAAATATATAGACCTCGAAGAAAAGTAAAAATAATGTAACAAACTCAGAATATTACTACAATAAATCATTATGCAGATATCGCGGGAAAAACAGAGGTTTAAATCCTCAAGTTTTGAGCGAAAGATACAATGTCCGTTTCTCGCTCATAACTGCCCGAGGCCCTTCCTGTTGGCGGCTTCGTGCCAAAAGAGGTCATTAACCAGAGCAACGCGGATGACCAGCTTCAGGCTTGTTGCAACCCTCCGATTATTGTAGGTATTGGTGGCGTAAGGTGGAGAGCAGTTGGAGGCAGCATCACGCGCCTTAGTTCACCAGATGAAGAGCTATTCCTGCTCGGGTACCGATTTTTCCTGTTGTTCAGGGCTGGTCACTTTGGATTTCTGGTAGTGAGCGAGTAGCATGGTAGCCTGTTGGGCGAGGTAGCAAGATTTGTCAGCGATTAGCGTTGCCAATCCTTTGAACAAGCGCATTGTTTTCTTGCTAGCATACTTAATGAATGCAAGTATCCACGAGGGAGGGCGGACCGAATCTTCTTTAACCATCGCCCTTGAAGCGTTGGCCAATTTCCCTCCGGCAAGAAACGCTAAAATGAGGAAGACGAAATAACGTAGATTGTGTCCTCGCTCAATATCATGGATGCGATGGGCTGATTTTTGCATTGATGCATAGAGATGCTGAATTGCCTCCGCATAGTTAGGTGGTGGAAAAGCTAGGGGCGTATCCATATCTTCGATTGACAAGGCCGTGTTGATGGGGATTTTTTGACATTGTGTTAGCTGCTGGCCTTGGGTACAGGCCCAGTTGTTGAGTTCCCTAATCTGATGTGCCAACATAGGATCGCTGGCAAGCTTAGCAGTCCAGTTGGGCGGTTCGATCTTTGCGCGCAAACTTCCCTTCAGGTCTAGGTAGTTGACCACACTCCACTTCAACTCAGGAGCCAGTATGCACAAAGAGGGTGATAGCTCAACCACCTTCGGTAGAGCGCATAAGATCTCAAGACGTTCTTCCGCTGTACTAAACAGTTGCAGAGTTCGGACCATACGATCGTCAGAGTCTGACAAATCTGCCTTATACGATGGAAGACCCGCATCCACTACGAAGAACAGGGCAGCGATCAATCCAAGGGTGTACCAAATGTGGTCATAGAAGTTCTTGAAAGTGTTTCTCTTCCAGAACGAACTGAGCAGCAGGATGAGGGACCAGCCGCTAACCAGAAATATGAGTAAATTGGCTGCAGTTGCTTCCATGCTTCCGGGGAAACCTCCATTGAAGCGGAACACATCTGGCCCCATGCCGTGAATATCTGGCATATAACCAAACATGCTCAGCAGACCAGGCAGAAACCACAAGATCAAACCGGTACCACCAACCCATTTATTCAGGTAGAAGCAGGCGCGAATATTCAGCAGGAACACGACAATAAGGACACAGGTGAGGACGATGGCCAAGTTGGCGACGCCAATCGTCGGATCGAGAGTCATGGGATAGAAGATGGTGTCACCAACCTGCATCGGCCGTGTATTAAAGTATTTGAAAATCCCCAAGCCTTCGAGGTTTTGTGCCAATCCCCAAGAGGCCAGAAAGCAAAGCGTGATATATGGCGTAAAGAACTGGATAAGCATGGGCGGCCATAGGTAGCGTCAAGGTAAATACTGTATTTTTCGTAAAGAATACATAAAAATCGTTCTCCGCTCTAATCTTTCGCTCTGTCCCTCAATTCTCCCAAACCGATATAGCGAGACAGTGACCTATTCGCTGTTGATTAAGATATCCTGCTGTTAGTTATGCTTTCTTATGACCTAGTAACCATTGCTGACTATAGAGCCGATCAGCCCGCTTTTCGCTCTTAGCCGACGATCAGATTTAG
>JBKKAT010000513.1:0-4326 GCA_046714535.1 Acidobacteriota bacterium
AAGGAATACCATGTGACACCACAGCCGGAAAAGCTGCTTGCTTACATTCTGAGTTTTTCAGACGTATTGAACGCGCTTGCAGCCAACAACAGCAACGTTGGAGCGGGATACGTAGAGCATCAGGGGATGCAACTGCTGATTCGCGCGCCAGGTCAAGTATCTACGATTGACGAAATCAAGAAAATCATTGTGGATTATCACACCGGCACACCGGTCAAGATCGGAGACATCGCGGATGTTCATAAGGGACAGGAACTGCGTACTGGCGCAGCTACTCAGAACGGAAAAGAGGTAGTTCTTGGCACAGTGTTCATGCTGGTTGGTGAGAACAGCCGGACTGTCTCGCAGAGAGTTGGCGAAAAGATGGCAGAAGTAAACCGCTCGCTGCCCGAAGGCGTGGAGGCAAGAACGGTTTACGATCGTACGGATCTTGTGAACGCCACGATTCGCACAGTCCGCAACAATCTGTTTGAAGGCGCCGTGCTCGTGATTGTTATTCTGTTTTTGCTTTTAAGAAATTTTCGGGCAGCGTTGATCACCTCGATGGTGATTCCGATTTCGATGCTCTTTACTGTCACGGGGATGGTCAGCAATAAAGTCAGTGGCAATCTTTTGAGTCTTGGCGCCATCGATTTCGGGCTGATTGTAGACGGCGCCGTAATCATTGTTGAGAATTGCATCCGTAGAATCGCGGAAGAGCAGGTCAAGCTCGGACGTCCTCTTACAACTGCCGAACGCCTGGATGTCGTGTTTGAGGCATCGAAGGAAGTGCGGCGGGCTACGATGTTTGGTGAGTTGATCATCATGATCGTTTACCTTCCGATTCTGACTCTCACCGGCATTGAAGGAAAGATGTTTTATCCGATGGCTTTCACTGTGGTCGTGGCGCTTCTTGCTGCGATGGTGCTTTCCCTTACATTTGTGCCTGCAGCAATTGCCATTTTCTTGAAGTCAGCGCATTCAGAAGAGGACAATGTGCTGATCCGTAAGTTTAGAAAAGGATATGAACCACTCTTGCAATATTCACTTGAGCACAAGAAGACCATTCTTGGCGCCGCCGCCGGAATCGTGCTGCTGACTGCTGTGCTCGCCACACAAATGGGAAGCGAATTTCTGCCGAGCTTAAATGAAGGAGATGTTCTAATTCACGCGCTCCGAATCCCCGGGACCGGACTGGAACAGGCGGTTCGAATGCAGCATTCTCTGGAAGAACGAATTAAACAATTTCCCGAAGTCGAAAGAGTCTTTGCAAAGATTGGGACTGCAGATATCGCCACCGATCCGATGCCTCCGAGCGTTGCCGATGTTTATGTGATGATGAAGCCCCGGAAAGAGTGGCCCGACCGCAGGAAATCAAGAGAAGCTGTGCTGCGGGAGTTTCAACTAGAGCTGGAAAAAATACCAGGTAATAAATATGAGTTCACCCAGCCCATTGAAATGCGATTTAACGAGCTGATTGCAGGCGTTCGCGCAGATGTTGCCGTGAAGGTATTCGGTGACGATATGGATGTTCTTGTGGAAAATGGCGGGAAAGCGCTGAAAGTAATCGAGTCGGTCCCCGGCGCTTCTGATGCTCGTTTGGAGCAAATCACCGGACTTCCGGTTTTAACGATTCATCTGGACCGCGATCAAATGTTGCGATACGGCCTCAACGTTCGGGACGTGCAGGAAGCCGTGGAGATTGCGATAGGCGGAAAACGAGCCGGGCAAATTTTTGAAGGGGACCAACGATTCGATCTCCTTGTGCGATTGCCGGATGCATTGCGTGAGAATTTGGAAGCGATGAAATCGATACCGATCTCTTTACCTGCGGCGAGCGGTGAGCACCAGCAGTTCATTCCACTCGCAAGCGTCGCAAAATTTGAAGTAGCACCCGGGCCGAATCAAATCAACCGGGAAAATGGAAAGAGAGTCGCGATCGTCACGGCCAACGTTCGAAACCGCGATCTAGGCTCGTTTGTACAAGAAGCGCTAGAAAAGATGGCCGGCTCTTTGGAGCTTCCCGCAGGTTACTGGATGGATTGGGGTGGTCAGTTTGAGCATCTGATGTCTGCAAGCCGCAGATTACAAATCGTAGTTCCACTTGCTCTTGTGTTGATTCTTATCCTACTGTTTTTTTCGTTTGGAAATTTCAAAGATGCACTTCTTGTTTTTACTGGTGTGCCGCTGGCAATCACCGGAGGGATTTTGGCTTTGTGGGTGCGCGGCATTCCGTTGTCAATCTCAGCTGCAGTCGGATTCATTGCGCTTTCGGGAGTGGCTGTGTTGAACGGACTCGTATTGATCTCGTTCATTAGAAAGTTTCGGGACGATGGAATGCATCTGGAGGAAGCCGTTTATCATGCTTCCACCACACGCTTGCGACCGGTATTGATGACTGCTCTGGTTGCCTCACTGGGCTTTGTTCCAATGGCGATCGCAACAGGCACAGGGGCAGAAGTGCAAAGACCTCTTGCCACGGTTGTGATCGGCGGCATCATTTCTTCAACAGCTTTGACTCTGCTGGTGCTTCCCTTACTCTATAAAATGTTTCACAAAGAAAAAACCGTCGTTCAAGAACCGGCGCAGGTATGAATACCCATCCCCATAGCAACGATCTAAAACACGATCATCATCACGAGCATGGACAACTGCCCTTAGATGCTGAGTCCATGACCCAGCGCGGGAAACGGGCATCGCTTGTGTCTTTCGCCGGCCTGCTGCTGACTGCAGTGTTTCAGTTAATCATTGTGAGCCTTACTGGAAGCGTAGCACTTCTGAGCGATACGATTCATAACTTTGCAGACGCTTCAACGGCGATTCCGTTGTGGATCGCTTTCCATTTATCTTCTCGACCGGCTTCCAAACGATTTACGTACGGACTCGGACGACTGGAAGATGTTGCCGGGCTGCTGATCGTGATCACAATCCTCTCCAGCGCTGTAGTTGTCGCGTATCAGGCGATCGATCGGCTGATCCATCCTCAAACTGTAACGCATCTCGGTCTGGTGGCGGTTGCAGCTCTGATTGGATTTGCAGGCAATGAAATGGTTGCACTGTATCGGATCAAAGCCGGAAAACAAATCGGCAGTGCCGCGCTGGTAGCGGACGGCTATCATGCTCGGATCGATGGACTGACGAGTCTTGCAGTGTTGGTGAGTGCAGCCGGTATCTGGCTTGGATATCCCATATTCGATCCACTGGTGAGCATGGCTATTTGCGTTCTGATTACGAAGATTGGTGTTACATCGGCAAGGCCGGTGATTCTGAGGTTGATTGACGGAGTGGACCCGGAACTTGTCGGAAAAATTCAGGCAGTAGCGCAAAAGGTGCAAGGAGTTCTGGACGTGACTGAGGTTCGGATCCGATGGCTAGGCCATCGATTGCTTGCCGAAGCGAACATCGCAGTGCAATCTGAATTGCCGGTCGATCAGGCTCACGAAATCGCAAAGAACGTTCGCCATGAGCTTTTGCATGATCTGAATTTCTTATCGGATGTGACAATCCATGTAGATCCTATCGATGTTTCCGGAGAGAAGCATCATGGAATCAGCGAACATTCCCATGACGATTTGCCCAGACACTCGCATGAATCGGACAGATAATTCCACGACTTTTTCGCTGGTCTGACAAGAATTCTTTAGCTTTACCAGTGCGGTCCGGATCTGCTTCAACGTTCTGATCTTACTATCAATATCTTGAATCTTGTCGTCGGTTTTACTCTCCACTTCAAGCGGCCTCTTTTTTCCTACAGAAGCCGTCATTTTGCGCGATAAAGGGATATTTCGGTTACTGTTTCTCTGATGGATTTGGCGGATCTTCAACATCTGGAGCATCGAGTTCGGAAAGCTGTTGCATTTCTTCCAGCACCTTGTATGTTCTTGCAGCCTCCTTCTCATCGATCACGCTGAGTGCAAAACCTACATGAACCAGCACATAGTCGCCGAGCTGCACATCAGGAACGCATTCGAGACATACCTCTTTGACGACCCCGCCGAAGTCGGCCTTCCCCATTTTGATGCCTTGAGAATCTGTAATCAGAATCACTTTCCCGGGAATCGCTAATCACATATTATGCTCAAGACTTTTCGCCTATGATTTGTTTTAGCGCAGGCCAATCCATGTTTGGCGGTCGCGTATCGATTGCGCGCAAAAATTTCAGATAACCTCCTGCTTGAAGTCGTTCAACGTTCGGATCCGTCCAGACAGTAATTTCGCGCCCGTATAGAGCGTCCTTCATCAATGCCCATATTTGATCCGGATTTGTTTGTTCGACACTGGAAAGGAATTTCTGTGCTGTCTGTGAATCCATCGACAATACTACGCCTGGCATTTCTTTTTGCATGG
>JBKKAT010000514.1:0-6264 GCA_046714535.1 Acidobacteriota bacterium
GGTAGCAAAGACTCGTCGCTATTCAACATCTAAACTCAAGCCTCGACTAAAAGTTCTCATCGTCGAAGATGAGCGGTTAATTGCGGAAAATCTAAAATTCATAGTCGAAGATCACAATTACGAGGTGGTGGACGTAGCTTCTACTGGTGAAGAGGCAGTGAATAAGGCACAGCAATCGAAACCGGATTTGATCCTGATGGATGTGCGGATTCAGGGTGAATTGGATGGCATTCACGCAGCAAGCTTGATTCAACAAAAGCTTGGAAAAAAGCCACGCGTTCTATTTTTATCAGCTCATGCCAAAGAACATTTCCCTCATATTAATAGACTGGCTTCTGATTCCTTTTTGTACCTGAAAAAACCCTACACTTCGGAAGAACTTCTGGCGGCGATGGAAAGCGTTCTGAATCCATGAATCCTCATCAAATGAGATTCTGGTTCTTGTTGATTGCTCTGACGTACTTCTTTGATACAGGCTCAGGTTTTTCACTTGCTCATCCTGCTGAATCAACATCGCTCAAGAGGTTGACACTGGAGGAGTTGCTGGAGCTTGAAATAACAACCGCATCCCGAAAGCCACAACCACTTTCTTCTGCTGCAAGCGCAGTGAGCGTCCTTGGCTCGGAACAAATTCGACGATCGGCAGCAACAATACTGCCGGACATTTTAAGGCTGGCCTCAGGAATTCACGTTATACGTTCGGATTCGCGAACATGGGGGATCAGCGCTCGTGGGCTAAACCTGAATACAGCAAACAAACTGCAAGTGCTGATGGACGGCCGGATTCTGTATACACCACTTTTTGGCGGAGTCTTCTGGGATGTTCAGGATTATCTCCTTCATGACATCGAGCGCATTGAAGTCATCCGCGGGCCTGGAGCCACACTTTGGGGAGGGAACGCGGTCAATGGGGTGATCAACATATTGACACGCGAGGCAAGAGACACTCAGGGAGGTCTTTTCGAAGCCGGCGGAGGCAACGAAGAGAACGCCTTTGTGAGTGCCCGCTACGGGGACAGGATTGGAAAGGTTACGTACTATCGCGGTTATATGAAGTTTTTCGATCGCGATGGACTGACTCTCGCGAACGGCCAGGACGCGCAGGATGATTGGCGTATGGCAAGAGGCGGTTTCCGTATAGATTCGGATGTTTCACAAACCTCCACATTCACTCTTCAAGGTGATGCCTATCGCGGAGAGCTGAAATTTCCCGATCGAAACGATGGCATTGTTAGTGGCGGAAATCTTATCGGCCGGTGGACACGTCTCCTGAGTGAGAACTCAGATTTGAAATTGCATGTTTATTTTGATCGCAGTGATAGAAAAATACTTTTGCAGTTTCAAGAAGTGCGAAACACTTTTGATGTGGATTTGCAACATCGTTTTCACATCAGACAACATCATGATGTTGTCTGGGGTTTTAATTACCGGGCCTCCGCCGATCAAACAGAAAATATCGGAACCGTCCGGTTTGTGCCCCAGGACAGAACGATCCATCATTTCAGCGGCTTTGTTCAAAACGATATTTCCATTCTTCCGGATCGTCTCGTCGCCGTCATAGGAACGAAAATTGAGAACAATACTTTTTCCAGTTTGGAGCTGCAACCGAATTTCAGAATTGCATGGATCCCCCGGCCCAATCAAACCCTGTGGGGAGCGATTTCACGCGCCGTGCGCGTTCCCTCGCGACTGGATACGGACCTTCGCTTTTTTCCAGTCCCACAGGTGCTGACAATTCGAGGGAATCCGGATTTCAAACCCGAACAAGTTATCGCGTACGAAATTGGGTATCGCATCAACCCTCTCAGGAAAATCTATTTCGATGCTGTGGCCTTTTACCATAAATACGATTCCCTGATCACATTAGAGCCGGGTGCTCCGGGAGAGCCGGCCACCGTTGGAAATGGCATGAATGCACGCATTTCAGGAGCAACCCTATCTTCCACTTACGTGCCGGATTCATGGTTGCGACTTCTGGGAAGCATGACTTTCCTGGAAAAGGAGTTAGAACTGGATCCGAATAGCCGTGATATCTCAAACGCCGCAGGCGAGGGGAATGATCCGGACCATTACTGGACTCTGCACGCGATGATGGATCCGATCGAAGATTTTCAAGTGGACATTATCCTCAGATCATCAGATGATTTACCTTCACCCGTTGTTCCGGGATACCTGACGATGGATTTAAGACTTGCCTGGATGGCAAGAGAAGGATTGGAGTTGTCTATTTCGGCTCAAAATCTTTTCGACGATTCTCATCCTGAATTTGGCGCTCCGGTGCCGTTTCGAAAAGAAGTGCAGAGATCTATTTACGGAAAATTGACATGGTTCTTTTGAAGCATTCACACCAAGGTCCAAAAACCCAGATGTCATTGCTCCGTTTTTTATTCCTCCTTTTAGCGCTGCAAACTTCGTCTTTTCTTCATGCATCCACAAGCGAATACGACCTTAAGGCCGCATTCCTGTATAACTTTACTCAATTTGTTCAGTGGCCTGACAGCGCTTATTCTGCTCCTGACAGTCCTTTTCAGCTTTGTTTAATTGGTGAAGATCCGTTCGGAAGGGCGCTGGACGATACTGTTACGAGTGAATTCGTGGGTGAACATCCCATTGTGGTTCGGCGAATTCGCCAGGTAGAGAACACTTCTGCGTGTCACCTCGCTTTTGTTGCCGCCAAATCCGATATCCCTTTTGAGGCGGTCCTCCACGCAATTGGAGACAGTCCTGTACTCGTTGTAGGAGAGGATCCGGAATCAGCAGAGAAGGGAGGGACCATTGGTTTTAGGATCGTAAATAGACGAATCCGGCTACTCGTAAATCTTTCGGCTGCTCGCGCAGCCAATCTTAGAATTAGCTCGAAACTCCTGAGACTGTCGACAATCGTCGAGGATTGAATGGGATACGCTGACCTTTCTATACGACGTAAATTGATGGTGATCATTCTTTCCACAAGTGGTTTCGTTTTACTCCTTACAGCGGTGGCTTTTATTTCTTATGAATGGATCACATACCGCCGTGGTTTGGTCACGAACGTTACCACTCTTGCTCAGGTAGTTGCTGCAAACAGTACGGCGGCGCTCGCATTTAGAAGTCCTGCAGATGCAAGGGAAGTACTCAATGCGTTGAAGGCGGAAGAAACCATTATGGTAGCTGTTCTTTACGATCATGATGGCGAACTATTTGCCTTTTATCCTGATAATCTGAAACCCGATCTCTTTCCGGACAAACCGGGACCCGATGGTCATCGCTTTCAAGAGAACCATTTGACTGTTACTCAGCCGGCGATTGAGTCCAAAACGCGATATGGAACATTGTTCGTCAGAGCCAGTCTTGGAGTGATTTATCAAAGTCTGCAAAATTACGCGAAGATTGTGCTTTTGATTTTCATGATCTCTTTATTTGCTGCTTTTTTGCTTTCCACGGTCTTAACGAAAAGCATTTCGAATCCCGTTCAATCGCTTGCAAATGCTGCACGGCTTGTTTCTGAAAATAAAGATTATGGACTTCGCGTACCCAAAACATCGAATGACGAGCTTGGGATGTTAACTCAGACATTCAATGAAATGCTTTCACAAATTCAAGAATCAGATGCCGGACTCCGGAAAGCGATCGGCGAAAAGGATGTGCTGATTCAGGAAGTGCACCATCGCGTCAAAAACAATCTACAGGTAATTTTGAGCTTGTTTGACATGCAAGCCCGGCATGTCAATAATGCGGATGCCCTGGAGGTCTTTCGGGACTGTAAAGCGCGAATTCGCTCCATGTCTCTTGTTCATGAGATGTTATACGGATCCAGCGATCTTTCAAAAATCGACTTCAAACAATACGTCGAAAAACTCGCAGACGATCTCTCCACGTCCTATCAGCCGACCGACCGTGAAGTAAAAACCACTATCAGTTTAAAGAATCTGGAGCTTGATATCAGCAAGGCAGTACCACTGGGACTTCTTACAAATGAAGTTCTGACAAACTCCATTAAGCACGCATTTGCAAATGAGCCGTACCCGGAAATCTTTATCAAACAAGTACCAAGCGATTCTTTGACGATTCTGATTGGAGATAATGGCAAAGGCCTGCCTCCTGAGATTGATTTTTCGAATCCCACGACTTTCGGATTACGAATCATTCGTTTGCTCGCTGAACAGCTCAATGCAAATCTCAACGTCGAATCGAACCCGGGCACCATCTATACCATCCAAATTGCTTTGTAGCTTCAAAAGGTTAAAGGTTAAGAGTTAAAAGTTAAATGTTAAAGGTTAAATGTTAAGAGAGTTAAGAGTTAAAAGTTAAAAGTTAAGATATCTGTGAACAAAACCTTTATCCTTTAACTTTTAACATTTAACTTTTAACTCTTATCCTTTAACTTTTTCAGGAGTAGATATGAACGGAATGATGATGGATTATCCGCTGACGTTGGACCGGATTTTGGAACATGCGCGCCGATTACACCCGAAAAAAAGAATCCTCACCAAAATGCCGTCCGGGGAAATGCATTCGGAGGATTACTCGAAGCTTTATGAGCGCTCCAAGAAGTTGGCGAATGTATTGGAAAAGCTTGGCGTCAAAGTTGGCGATCGTGTGGGCACATTCGCATGGAACAATTTCCAGCACATGGAAATGTATTACGGAATTCCGTGTTCCGGTGCGGTCTGTCACACGTTAAATATCCGTCTTGCCCCTGAAGAGCTGGCTTACCTCATCGATCATGCTGAAGATCAGATTATTTTTGTTGATGGGACACTTTTGCCGCTGATGGAGCGTGTCGCTCCCAGCGTGCGGTCGGTGCGGCATTATGTTCTCTTTAACACACCGGATAATGTGCAGCCCAAGTTGCCGCATGTGTTGCTTTACGAAGATTTGATGTCTGAGGCAAGCGAAGAGTACGAATGGAAATCCACCGATGAAAACATGGCTGCCGGACTTTGTTACACGAGCGGCACTACCGGAAATCCGAAGGGTGCTCTATACAGTCATCGTTCCATTTTTCTGCATACTCTCGGAGTGAATCTTTCGAATAGTCTTGGAATCAAGGAAACAGATGTTATGCTGCCGGTCGTTCCGATGTTCCATGCAATGGCGTGGGGACTTCCTTATGCTTGCGTGATGAACGGCGCAGACCTGATCATGCCGGGCCCACATATGCAACCGGCTTCGCTGGCTGCTTTGATTTCCGATCATCGCGTCACAATTGCTGCGGGGGTTCCAACGATTTGGGGTGGTCTGTATCAGGAGCTCAAGGCGCGGCCGCGAGATATTTCCACCATACGCGGATTAATCGTTGGGGGCGCTGCGATGCCTCGCAGTTTGATTGAAGGTTTTGAGAAAGAATTAGGAGTCAACGTTTTGCATGCGTGGGGAATGACGGAGACATCTCCACTCGGCACGGTTTGTATTTTGAGCGGCGATCATTCGGACCTTTCGGAGAAGGAAAAAATTGATGTCAAAGCCATGCAGGGTTATCCGGTTCCCATGGTGGAATTGCGAATTGCAGATGAATCCGGGGAAGAGTTGCCATGGGATGGCAAGACCATGGGTGAAATTCAAGTCCGCGGTCCATGGGTTATTCGACAGTATTACAAAATTGAAAACACACCGGACAAATTCACCGGTGATGGATGGTTTCGAACAGGAGATGTTGCAACGATCAACTCTGATGGTTACATGAACATCACAGATCGCACCAAAGATGTAATCAAAAGTGGAGGAGAGTGGATCTCCAGTGTGGCCCTGGAGAATGCGTTAATGTCGCATCCAAAAGTTTTGGAAGCGGCCGTCATTGCTGTGCCGGATCCGAAGTGGACCGAACGGCCGTTTGCTGTGATTGTTGTAAAACCTTCAGCCGGAGAGGTAACCAAAGAAGAGATCCTTTCCTTTTTAGCCGAGCGGTTCCCTAAATTCTGGATCCCCAACCATGTCGCGGTTATTTCCGCTATACCAAAAACAAGTGTCGGAAAATTCGACAAGAAACTCCTACGGAAACAATATTCGGAAGGGGCAATTCCTGGTTTGTAGCATCGAAATGTGGAGGCGCGGGCTTTGCGTCTCCGCGAAGACGCAAAGACCCCCAGCGCAAAGACGCACTGCCCGCCCCCCATTGAAGCGACCCGATAGAGTATTTCAGTTCCTCACATCTTGAAAGTTAGTCCTGCGTTTTATGCATTTGTCATGCAAACGTTATGCAAAAGTAAATTTTAATGAGCGCCGGCTTTACCCTGATGTTGCATTAGTTTTTCCGGTTGTGCTTTGGGAGGCTCGTGATTATGC
>JBKKAT010000515.1:0-2725 GCA_046714535.1 Acidobacteriota bacterium
AGACTATTTCGAGCCACTTCGGAATCGCTGGAATCATTTCTGGAATGGGTCGATCCTGCAGGATTGAAATTCTTAACACATAAACAGTCGACAAAAGATCCGCCAAACGTTTTTCTTCGCACAATCGGAGAGCGGGGCCAGGCGGCGCCTAGGGAAGCAGCGTATCGTTCAACGCTTACGAGAGTGACCGATGTTCCTGATCCCACGCCACTGCTCCGAAAAATTTCCAAGCGGCTTGTAAACTATAAAAGGCCTGATGGAGTGGAACTCTTTTTTACATTGTATCTTCCGCCCGATTACAAAGAAGGAACAAAGCTTCCCACAATTCTGTGGGCTTATCCGCTGGATTACACCGATCCTGCAACCGCAGGACAGGTCGTTGCGGCGCCCAACGAGTTCACAACGATCTATGGTGTTTCTCCGGTATTTTTGACACTGCAAGGTTACGCCGTTTTGAATGATGCAGCGATGCCTGTTGTTGGTCCGACAGAAACGGCGTATGACGCATTCATCGATCAGATTGTCAGCAATGCAAGAGCGGCCATAGAAAAAGCTATTGAGTTGGGAGTGACGGATCGGGACCGGATCGGAATCACCGGACACAGTCATGGCGCGTTAATGACAACCAATCTGCTTGCATGGTCCGATCTGTTCCGCGCGGGAGTTGCGCGCAGTGGCGCTTACAATCATACGTTGCGCCCGTTTGGTTTTCAGAACGAGCGAAGAACTCTGTATAAGGCGAAAGATACGTACATTAAGCTTTCACCGGTACTTCACGCAGATCGGATGAATGAGCCGTTGTTGTTGATCCATGGAGAACGGGACCAGAATCCTGGAACTGTGACGATGCAATCCGAAAAACTGTTTGAAGCTGTTCGCGGAACAGGCGGAACGGTGAGACTTGTGATCCTTCCGCTGGAAGCGCATGGCTATACCGCTCGCGAGTCTGTAGAACACGCGCTATTCGAGATCACCGCATGGTTTGATCGTTATGTGAAGAACGCTCCTCCGCGCGATACAAAAGCGGCAAAGCCGTAATTTGTAAAAAACAACATGAGTGAAAGTCTTTTCAACACTCTCATTTTCTGTTGCAATGCTTTTCTTCTTTCCGTACCGCTAGTTGTTCCGGTAAATGCAACCGCCGGAAGCGCACAACCAAGACCTCCGCTCACTCAGTCGCTTGATATTCGCAATCCTTCGCCTCCAACAGTTGTCAATATTGCCGGGAAGAGGCATCTCATTTATGAGTTGTACATGGCGAATTTCAATCCGATCGACATCACAATAACTTCTGTCGAAATCACGGACGCAGATCGTAACATTCGGGTGGCTTATTACAGGGATTCAGATTTGGCCGCGAAAATAGGCCATCCTGGTTCGAGTTCCAAATTACCGGACAACAAAGTCATTGCAGGCGGAACCCATGCCGTCCTGTACTTCTGGATAGCGCTCGATGACGCAAAGTCTATTCCCAAACGACTGCAGCATAAAATCGAGTTCGATCTGCTTCGCTCTTCGGGACATGAACAGGGAGTCGTCGAACCGGAATCATTGAATGTTGGGGCTGAGCCGCCCTTTATCCTGAATCCGCCTTTGCGAGGAGGGCCGTGGGTTGCTCTTTACGATCCGATGATGGCGCGCGGACACCGTACATCCATCTATACGATGAATGGAAAGGCGCGCATTCCTGCGCGGTTTGCGATCGACTGGATCCTACTAAAAGATGATGCAACGCATGCGCAGGGTGATGAATCAAAGATCACGAATTGGCATGGTTATGGCGCTGAAGTCCTGGCGGTGGCAGACAGCATCGTCTCGGATGCAAGGGATGACATTGCTGAAGAAGAGTTAATCGGCACATCGAAGGTACCAGTGCGGCTCGAAAATGCCAGCGGTAACTATGTCACGCTGGATCTGGGCAAAGGGCGATATGCATTCTATGAACATTTGAAGCATGGCAGTATCCGGGTGAAACGCGGCGATCGCGTCAAAAGCGGTCAGGTACTCGGTCAGCTTGGAAACTCCGGGAGCAGTTCGTCAGGACCGCATTTACACTTCCACGTGAGCGATGCAAATTCAACCTTAGGCGCCGAGGGTCTTCCTTATGTATTCGAAAGCTTTGTGGTGCTGGGTGCGTTCGAAAACATCGACGCTTTTGTGAGCGGGAAACGTTGGAGCCCTACATCGAAAGGTCTCGATGGCACGCGAAGAAGGGAACTGCCGGCGGCGAATACTGTGATCATGCTTCCGTAGCTCCGCCGGCTAAACCCTAATGTTGTATTGAAGCCGTCGTAATGAGAGTTTTATGTTGAATGTCTAGTCCTCCTCACTTTGACCGATCGGTTAAAACCGGTCAAAGTGTGGTTAAGAAGACCAAAGGAGGACCTATGAGATATTCAATATCAAATTACGACTTACTTTTTCCAATGGACGTCGACAAGAAATCGATTCATTTGGTAGTAATAAATCACGAAAAACTACTTTGCAAGAAGAGTATGCCGTACGATCCAGCCAACCTGCTCAATTATGTAAGGAACCGTTTTCCGGGTCAAAAGGGATTTTTCCTGTATGAGGCCGGCCCAACTGGTTATGGGTTGTACGATTTCCTAAAAAAGGAATCGGAAGATTGTGGAGTCGCAGTTCCCTCAATGATACCGAAGGCTCCAGGGCAGAGAGTAAAAACAAATCGTTTAGATGCTTACAACCTGGGAGTTCAGGCCCGGAC
>JBKKAT010000516.1:0-8000 GCA_046714535.1 Acidobacteriota bacterium
AGTATAAGGTTCCAAGGGGAAAAAATACAAGGGAAGTCCGAATGTCCAGCATTCGATCTCAGAACCGCAGAAGTGAAGCGTCTGCGCTAACTTCGACGTCAGGGGATATGGAACCGAAGAACAGTTCTGCCATAATAACGGAATGGCGGAACAAATCGAAGGGTCGCAGGACGCAAAACGGCTTCGTTTTGCAGTGATCGTTAGCCGGTATAACTTCTTTATTACTGACCGTTTGCTGCAGGGAACTCTGGAGGCGTTAAAGACTCAAGGAGCCGACGAGGAAAACATTAAGATCATCAGGGTTCCCGGATCATTCGAGATTCCTCAGGCTGCGCGAAAAATTGCTGAAAGGGGAGAACAAGATGCAATTATTTGTCTCGGTGCACTATTGCGGGGAGAAACCTTGCATTTTGAATTGATCAGCGCGGAATGTGCGCGCGGCATTCAAAACGTGGCTGCGGAGTTTGGAATTCCGGTAACCTTCGGAGTGATCACAGCGGATACGATGGAACAGGCGATGGTCCGCGCTGGAGAACGCTCCGAAAACAAAGGTTGGGAATCGGCCCTGGCCGCCATTGAAATGGCGAATCTCTACAAAAAAGTATCTAGTGACTAGTCACTGGCCACTTGTCACTGGTCACTTATAATAGAACCATGAGAAGGAAGGCAAGAGAATACGCACTACAGATCCTGTACGCTCTGGATCTGAATCCCGCGGCGACTGGAGACTTTCTAAAAGTCTTCTGGGAAATCAATGAAGCGAAACCGGAGATTATCGAATACACTTCTATCCTTGTAAAAGGCACTCTTGCGAACCAGGAAAAAATCGATGCGTTGATTTCGAGTCATTCCAGTCATTGGAAAATCGATCGCATGCCGGCGACCGATCGCAATATTTTGCGGATTGGAACCTACGAGCTGCTGGAAGAACAAACCGTTCCGCGAAAAGCAGTCATCAACGAAGCCATTGAAATTGCTAAAAAATTTGGAACCACCGATTCCGCCACTTTCATCAACGGCGTACTCGACAGCATTCATCAAGAATTGCAGAAGGCTTCGCAACAGGCATGATTACTTCCGAACCGGTCAAGACAGCTCTGGTTGTTGAAGATTCCGCGATCATGCGCGAGTTTATCGTCTCTTCGCTTTCCGCTTTGCCCAATATCACCTCCGTGCAGGCAGCGAACGGATTCGAAGCTTTAAAAGCTCTTCCCTTGCAATCGATCGATATCATTCTTACCGACATCAATATGCCGGACATCAACGGTCTGGAGCTTCTGAGTTTTGTTAAAAACCATCCTGAATACTGCACGATCCCGGTCGTCATTATTTCCACAGAAAAGAGCGAAGCGGACCGTAAACGGGGCATGGCCCTGGGCGCGGACGATTACCTGGCGAAACCTTTCGACCCGCAAGACTTGCATGTGATCATTCGAAAGATCCTGAAATTTTAACAAAAGGAAACGAAGAAAACAAAGAATTAAGAATCTTTGTTTTCTTCGTTTCCTTTTGTTAAAAAAATGAAAGATAAGGAATCGAGTAAGAAAGAGTTTCTGAGTGAAGCAGAAGAGCTATTAGAAGAGCTTACGACCGGGCTACAGGATCTCGAAGAATCCCTCAAAAACAACAGGGTTCGTCCCGAGTTGATCAATAAACTTTTCCGGGAATTTCATTCCTTGAAAGGCATTTCCGGAATGCTGGGGTTTGACAGCGTTTCAAATTTCACGCACGAGCTGGAAAACATGCTCGATCATCTCCGGCTGGGCAAGATAGAGTTGAGAGAAAAGACGGTCGATTTATTGTTTCAGGCAATCGATCTGCTAAACAAAATGCTTGCCTCAATCAAAGGGGATTCAAAGGAAAAAATCGATCCGGCAAATCTGGTCCGGAATATTCAACAAATAATGGCGTCCGGAGTGGCGCCGCCGGAAACGGACGCCTTTCCGGAGCTGAATCTGGATGAACAAACGCTTCGCTCTTTTACAGAATACGAAGAACACCGATTGAGCGAAAACATTCGCAACCAGAAACACATTTACAGCGTCCGGCTGCTTCTCAGCAATTCAACCTTTGATCAGGAGCTGCGTGAAATCAACGACCGGCTTACGAAGTATGGCGAGATCATCTCCACTCTACCGTACTTTGATGTCGCAGCAGGACCGGATACCATGCTTTTCCGTTTGATTTACGGGACCGAGGAGAGTCCGGAAGTTCTGCAACAACACTTGAATCGCCCGGATATTGAAATCACCAATATCAACAAAAATCGTGAACGCCGGATTGTTCCTCCCGAACCGGTGGAAGAGCCAAAGGAACAGGAAGCCATTGCGGAAGATACGCTGCGCAGTCTGTCCAACACAGTTCGTGTGGACATTCAGAAACTGGATGACGTCATTAATGTAATTGGAGAACTTGTAATCTCCAAAACAATGATCAGCAATTTAAGCAAGGAGCTCATGAGCGCCGGTTCTACATCGCGTTACGGACTCGCGCTTTCGCGCGCTGCGTCAGAATTGGAAAAAAAATTGAACGACCTCCAGCATCGTGTGATTGAAACGAGACTCGTTCCGGTTGGACAGATCTATCACCGATTGGCCAGAATGGTGCGCAAGATTTCCCGGGAAACGGGCAAACAGGTGCAAATCGAATTCTTTGGAGAAGGAACGGAGCTGGACAAAATCATGATCGAGCAAATTTCCGACCCGTTGATGCATGTCGTCCGGAATGCGATGGATCACGGCATCGAATCCAAAGAGGAACGGCGCAGAGCCGGCAAGCCGGAGCAAGGACTGATCAAAGTGAGCGCGTTTCAGCGCGGAAATAATGTGGTGATTCAGGTGCAGGATGACGGTCGTGGAATTCAAGTTTACAGAGTGCAAGAACACGCAAGAAGGCGCGGAATCATACCAAAAGATCGGGTCCTGGACCAAACCGAATCCCTGGAAATCATCTTCGCGCCGGGTTTTTCTTCTTCCGATAAAGTTACGGAACTCTCAGGAAGAGGAGTGGGGTTGGATGTTGTAAAAAGAAATATTGCTGAATTGAAGGGAAGTATCTCCGTTATTACGGAAGAAGAACGGGGTTCCGTTTTTGAAATCACCTTACCGATTACTCTTGCCATTATCCAGGTGTTGATCGTGAAAATACGTCAGGTGAAATATGCGGTTCCGCTCAGCTCCGTTGCCGAAACGGTTCGAATTTTTTCCCGCGATATTCAGACTGTCGACCGGAAAGAGGTGTACTATCTGCGCAACAGGACCATTCCGCTGATTCTGGTGGATCAGTTTTTCGGCCTTCCCCAGACCGTTCCCCGTGAAAAAGCATTCGTGATTGTTGTGCAGATGGCTGAACAATTATTCGGACTGGTCGTCGATGAGCTCGCAGGACAGCAGGAAATCATCATCAAGTCTATGGGCGACAAATTGAAAAATGTTCCTGGAATTGCGGGTGCCACGGAAATTGGCGAAAAAAAGCCGATTCTGGTGCTGGATCCTGAATCCATGATCGAAGAAGTAACTCACGGGAAGATAAGGACGATTTAGCTCATGTGTAAAAAGGGGGATAAGGAGATAATGGAGATAGGGAGATGAATTCATTTTTTTTTCCAAATCCCCAAATCCCCAATATCTCCTCATCCCCCTTCTTACACGCAGCTTAGAGCGCCATGAGTAAAACACCCGCGAAGCGCACCGCTGAAAAGCAGGTGGATGTCGTTCAGAAACTGCTTTTGCGGATCAGCGAAGCGGAGAACGATGTTGAAGACTTCGTTGTGCCGGAAGTCGAAGAGACGCTGGAGGTTCTGGTTTTTCAGCTGGGCCGGGAAAAGTATGGAATCGCGATCGAGCATGTGTTGGAAATTATCCGGTTCGTCGAAGCGACTGAAGTGCCGCATACGGTGAGTTTTCTGGATGGAATTATCTCTTTGCGTGGAGAAATGATTCCCGTAATCAATGGGAGGAAGCGGTTAGGTCATGAGCCGAAAATTGCTGATAAGCGAACCAGAATCATTGATTTGCAAGAGAACTCCAACCGCTACGGTATTGTTGTCGATGCGGCAACTCAAGTCGTCCATCTTCCGAAAAAAAATATCGAACCCACGCCTCCGGTTGTTGTCGGAATCGACGCGGAGTTTATTGAAGGAGTCTGCGATCATAAGGGACAACTTGTCATTCTTTTAAACCTTCATCGTTTTCTCGAGTTTACATAGTGTGTAAGAAGGGAGATGTGGAGATCATGGAGATAAGGAGATGAACTCATTTTTATGTTTTTTTCAAAATCCCCTCATCCACAACATTCCCACATTCCCCTTCTTACACGCAGCTGGATTTTGATGGCAATGCCTTTTTTAAAACTGGAAGATATTCTAAAACTCGCGGGATCATCCGATGTTGACGATCGTGAGACCGCAGCCCGTGAACTTCAGAATCATCCATTCGAAGCTGCCGTTCGATCTACTCTATTAGATTTAATGGGAGATCCGGACTGGCGCGTAAGGCGGGCCGCGATTGACGCTTTCCTGGCGAATCACAGAACTGAGGTGATCCCGGAAATTCTATCCTCGCTTTACGAAGAAGCGAACGCCGGAAAGAGGAACGCTGCATTGGAGGCGCTCAACCGTTACGGCCGTGAAATCCTGCCTTATCTGGATCCTCATCTGCAATCAAAAAACGCAGACGTCCGGATGTTTTTGGTAAACGTACTGGGAGACCTCAGGGACACACGTCATCTTTCCTTCCTTACAGATTGTCTTCAGGACCCCGAACAAAATGTGGTTTCCGCTGCGATTCTGGCTCTTGGCAAAATCGGTCACCCTTCCTCCATCCCTCATCTGATAGAAATGCTGCATCACAAAAATCTGTGGTATCAATTCCAGGCTATCGAAGCGTCCGCAGAGATGCAGGACGCAGTTTTGCTTCCGCATCTCATACCGCTGCTGGAATCCCCTTATTGCCGGAAAGCAGTTACCTCTGCGCTGGGAAAGTTTCATCATCCGGCTGCGTATCAAGCTCTGTTTGGATCACTCATACACGACGAACATCATTTGGATCGAGACGTTGTTGCCGTTTTTACCGAAATCCTGGAAGCGCCTCAACCTGAAATTCTGCGGAGGAGGGATCAATCGAGCATCACCACAATGTGCCGCGAAATGTTATCAGAATCTAAACAGGAGCTCTTCTTCAAGGAGATGGAGAATTTTTTGGAAAATGCGGACGAGACGTCCCCGGTCCATAATGCCGGCAAGAGGCCTGCGGTCCATACGCCTGCGCTCCCCTCTTCACTCATGCATTCACTCAAAGATGAAGATGCTGCCGTGCGCCGCAATGCGCTTCAACGAATGGGTTTCGAGATTCATATGGAATTTCGGGAACCGTTGATGGCGGCACTTGCCGATGAAGATGCAAGGGCTCGTGAATATGCCGCGACCGCGCTGGCTGCATACTCTTCTTCTGAAGTCACAGATGCCTTGATGTCAAGCTTGACCGATGAGGATGTCTGGGTGCGTGTGGCAATCTACAAAAGCCTTCCGATAGAAGACCCCCGAGTGGCAGATGTTTTCCGGCAACAGATTCAACAAGAGAATCCGATCGGTCAGGCCACTATTCTGCGTTGTCTCGGGCAATCAAGGAATCCCGCAACTGAAGGCCTTTTGGTCTCTTACTTGAATCATCCGGATGCAGAGATTCGGGCAGCCGCATGCGAGGCGCTGTCCTGCTTTGATTCGGAACCTGTTCAAAAACGTCTTCTTTTTTTTCTGGAGAATGATCCTTCCTGGAATGTTCGCGTTGCGGCTGTTCGCTCTTTGGATCAGCTCCAGCCGGAAGGTTATCTGGACAAACTTATGGAAAAGCTTCAAAACGACAATGACGCGAGCGTGAGAAAGAAGATTTTGGATTCGCTTCAGAAATGGGATGGACCGGACTTCCCGGATGTAATTTTTGATTTCTTGCGCGATCGGGAACTTGCGGATAGCGCCTGTCAGTTTTTGCTCTCCCGCTCTTCTCAGAAAAAAGAAATTCTGGAACGCGCAGCTTCTCACGCTCCCGCCGTGCGCCGCATCCTTGAAAGAATCTTTGAGTAATGGCCCTGGAATCGAACCATTATCCGCTGGATGACAATACTTACCGGCAGCTCACCGACCTGATTTACAATTGCAGTGGACTTCGTTTTGATTCATCGTCAAAATTCATGATCAGCAGACGGCTCGAACCACGGCTGAACAGTCTGCAACTCGATTCGTTCGAAAAGTATTACTACTACCTGCGCTATGATCCCAATCGTGAATCCGAAATGGATATGATTTTCGACCTGATCACCACTCACGAAACTTACTTTTGCCGGGAAGAGCGTCAGCTTCTTGCGTTCACGAACGAAATCATTCCGCAATTGATGGAAGCACGGAAACAATTCCGCACAATCCGCATCTGGTGTGCAGGCTGTTCCTCGGGTGAGGAACCTTACACGATTGCTATTCTATGCCGTCAACTTCCCGAGCTGAAAGACTGGAATGTCGATATCTTCGCGAGTGACATTTCCCAAAAAATGATTCATCTGGCAAGGCGTGGAATCTATGGCGAAAACTCGTTTCGCTGCACAAAAAATTCCATGAAAAGCGCTTACTTTGACAAAGTGGACGAGAATCTGTACCAAATTCATGATGAAATCAAACAGATGGTCACTTTTATGAAACTGAATTTGCTCGACGACAAACGAGTCGGCGTTTTTGGTGAAATGGATGTGATTTTCTGCCGGAACGTAATTATCTATTTCGATCTGGAAGCCAAAAAGAAAATTATCGAGAACTTTTTTCACAAACTCAGGCCGGGAGGATACCTTCTTCTCGGCCATTCAGAGTCATTATTGAGTATGAATACCAGCTTTAAGCTGAGGCATTTAAAGAACGACATGGTGTATCAGAAATGATCCGGATTCTTGTTGTAGATGATTCAGCCTTCAGCCGTAAGGTGATCACAAAGATTCTTGAAAATATTCCCGATGTTCAAGTCGTCGATACGGCGATGGATGGTCAGGATGCTTTAAAGAAAGTCTTAAAGTTCCGGCCTGATCTGATCACTCTGGATCTGGAAATGCCGAACATGGATGGGTTTACCTTCTTAAGATGGGTGATGATGACGATTCCTACACCGGTGATCGTGGTATCGGCGCAGGAAGCAGATGAAAATGTATTCAAGGCGATGGATCTCGGTGCGCTCGATTTTGTTGTGAAACCAACGTCTCATCCTTCCATCGAATTGGAAGACATCAAAGCGGACCTGATCGAGAAAGTGCTGGCAATTCCTTTGTTCCAGGAACAAAAGACCCGGGAAAAAATGGAAAAGGAGGCGCAACACACTCGTGAAATTTTGATGAAAGGAGTGCCGCGGCAAAAGCCTTCTGCAATCGTCATTGCTTCTTCGACAGGCGGGCCGCCCGCAATTCAATCGATTGTTCGCAAACTACCTGCAACATTCGATGTTCCTATCCTGATTGCGCAACACATGCCCCGCACATTCACAGCCCTGTTTGCGGAACGTCTGAACAAATATACCGAGTTGCGCGTGACAGAAGCCGTGGATGGAGAAATGCTGGAACCACACAGGGTTTATATCGCTCCCGGAGGAGGAGATATGCTGGTCCGAAAAAAAGGGCATGGTTTCCGGATCGAAATCAGTCCAAGACAACCAGGAGCGCGTTATCATCCTTCCGCTAATGTGCTGTTTGAATCGATTGCGAACGAGGCCGGCTCGAAAACGATCGGAGCAGTTCTCACCGGGATGGGAGATGACGGTTGCCAGGGATTGAAACACATCAAAGCAATGGGGGGCATTACGATTGCGGAGAGCGAACGGACTGCAATTATTTTCGGGATGCCGCAAGAAGCGATCCGCGCCGGTGTTGTCGATTTCATTCTTCCTCTGGCGGAAATCCCGACAGCTTTCAAAACACTATGTAGATTGTGATTATAGAGCGCCGGCCTCTGGCCGGCATTATGGACCGCGGAC
>JBKKAT010000517.1:0-13838 GCA_046714535.1 Acidobacteriota bacterium
GTTGCTGATGAGATCCGGATTCAAATTACTCCAGAGGAGCGCACACGGCTTGCCTCCAGCCGAACACTGAACTCAGAAGCTCATGAAGCCTATCTCCTCGGCCGTTTTCATAACCAGAAAGGCAATATTCAAGATTGGCAAAAGGCGGTCGAATACTTTGAACAGGCAACCAAACTCGCTCCCGATTATTCCTCAGCATATGCCGGACTTTCCATGGCGTGGCTCCAAATAGGAATTTTTGGAGATAAGTTGAAAAGTGTTGAATCGTCTTCGCGTGCCGCTGCTTTAAAAGCGATTGCGCTGGATGAGCAACTCGCTGAAGGACACACTGCATTAGCTGATATTCAATTTTATTGTGATTGGAACTGGGCAGCGGCAGAACGCGAGTACAAGCGATCCCTGGAGTTGGATCCCGGTGGTGTAGATCATCACTTGAAATATGGCCACCTTTTAATGGCTCTGGGCCGGCATGAGGAAGCTATCAAGGAAGGGTTGACTGCCATTCGGCTTGACCCGATTTCAGCAGAAAGTCAGACTGCTCTTGGCCGTTTTTTGTATCGCGCTCGAAAGTATGATCAAGCAATACCTTACTTGCTGCGGGCTGTCGAATTAGAGCCTCGAAGCATCGGCGCGAACGTTCGACTGGGAGATACTTATGCACAACTCTGTAAATATGACGAAGCCATTGCCACATTTGAAAAGGGAAAACAATTAGCGGGTGTGAGCGAAACTTTTCGCGTTTTGATCGCTCGTGTTTATGCACTCATGGGTAAGCGCACTGAAGCTGAGCTGATGATTGGTGACATCAAACAAGATCAGTCGTTGCATATTGCCGCCGTCTACGCAGCGCTCGGAGAAAATGACCGCGCCTTTGAGTTATTGGAGACTGCAGTCCGGGATCGGAATTCGATAGTAGTAGTTCTGAAGGAGGATCCGCCATTCGAAAATTTGCACTCCGATCCCCGCTGGGACGCACTTCTACGCCGGATGAATTATCCCTAACCGGCCGTCGGCTCTTCAGCTGCCGAGGAGTTCGGGGATCTTTTCTAAGAGGTGGTCGGCGAGAATGGGTTTCACAAGAAAAGGCACATTGTGAATTCCCAGATTTTCCCGAATGTAATCTTCGGTATATCCGGACATGAAAAGTACTTTGATCTGAGGATTTGTCTGTTTGAGCTGATCGGCCAGGACGATTCCGTTCATTGGCTTCATCATCAAATCAGTCAGAACCAGATCAATGATCTCCGCTTTCATTGCAATCTTGAGCGCTTCCTCTCCGGATGTGGCTGTCAGGACTGAATAGCCTTGCGAGTCCAGGACTTCAAACAGTATATCCACAAGAAAACCTTCATCATCAACCACAAGAATTGTTTTCTTGCGATTGCCTCTTTTGATTCGAAGCCACTCGTCCGTATTGAATTTCCAGTTCATCCGCATAAAAGAGAACCTCGATGTTATTATGTAATGATTCAAACAGGGAAATTGCAAGTGGCTTTCAACTTTGACTAGTTTCATTTTCAGGAGGTCTCAGAAAAATGAGTAATCATTCACCAGCACAGATACTGCAAACAGGCTTCGGTTTTTGGAGCTCTAAAGTGCTGTTGACCGCGGTTGAACTCGCCGTCTTTACAGCGTTAAGTGGGAAATCGAAAACCGGTCAGGAACTGGGGAAAGAACTTGGCTTGCACCAACGGGGAATCTACGATTTCTTCGACGCACTTGTTGCGCTCGGTTTTCTGAAACGGAACGGACGCGGCCCTGAGGCTCGCTATGAAAATACCGAAGAAACCGCGTTGTTTCTTGATAAGAATAGTCCGCAATACATCGGCGGAATACTTGAAATGTGCAATGAACGGCTCTATCAATTCTGGGGCGATCTAGGACCTGCGCTAAGGACCGGTGAACCTCAGAATGAAGTGAAACATAGTCAGAAGCCAATGTTTGAGACTCTGTATGCAGATATCCCCCGGTTAGAGCAGTTCATGGGGGCGATGACAGGGTTATCGCGGGGGAACTTCATCGCGCTCGCCGAAAAATTCGATTTTTCGAAATTCAACACTCTCTGCGACGTTGGTGGCGCCACGGGATTGTTGTCCATTGTTGTTGCTCAGCGACATCCCCATATACAGTGCCTCTCCTTTGATTTACCTGAAGTTGAGCCAATTGCACAAAGATCCATCGAACGGGAGGGTTTGTCCGATCGAATCAAACCGGTTTCCGGAAATTTCTTCAAGGAAGGTTTCCCAAAGGCTGATGTGATCACCATGGGAATGATTCTTCATGATTGGAATCTGGAAAACAAAAAACATCTGATCCGTCTTGCCTTCGATGCTTTGCCTGAAGGCGGAGCATTCATTGCGGTTGAAAATATTATCGATGATGAGCGAAGGGAAAATGTTTTCGGACTGTTGATGTCGCTCAACATGCTGATCGAGTTTGGTGATGCTTTTGATTTCACCGGCGAAGATTTCTGGAACTGGTGCAAGGAAGCAGGTTTCAAGCGCTATGAAGTGATACACCTTGCCGGTCCCTGCAGCGCTGCTATTGCATACAAATAGGCGATCTTCTGTTGAAGCTAGAACCCCGCTATTTGATGACTCCCTCTTTGCCCACGATTCGGCGAAGCAATCCGCTTTGTCCTGCGTGATACGATTCGTGGAACTGCAGGATGAGGAGTGCTTCTTCCATTGTTTCTCCGACCGAAGGCACAGGGGATGGTGCATTCAATTGCGCTTCTGAGATCCCCGATAGACAGGCCATGAGCGATTCTTGTGACCGGTCGAGGTCGGCGACCATCTTGGTGAGACTAAGGGCTCGCGAGCCATCCTTCATGGGTTCCGAACCGCGACTGTAAGTTGCGGCCTCTTCCTGACTCCAGAAGGGTTGTTGATTCAGCATTTCAAGAGCGGCATTTCTGGTGCTCAAAATGTGGCCGACTACCCAGTTTAGGCAGTTGCCATCCGTCTCCGGCTGCAACAGACTTTCTTCGTGTGTGACCCCATCAAGATTCTTTTTCAGCACCTGGTAGCTGACTCCGAAAAGTTTTTTCAATGCATCTCTGGTTGTCATTGTTGTGGTATTCATAACTTCTCCTTTTCTCTTAGATTTACGTCGGTGACCTGAGCGATCGCTTCCATCACGGCGCGAAATCCTGCGATCTCCCTGCCGGTGATGCGCTCCTGGACGCGTTTTTCAAACGCTTCCAAAATCTTTTGAAGCTTGCCGGCGAGTTTTCGTCCATCCGATGTTAGTTCGATCGTAAAGGATCGCCGGTCGCTGACGTTGATTTCCCGGGTTAAAAGATTCCGCTCCGCCAATCGATCCAGTATGCTCGTGAGCGTGGATGGCTTATGCCCAAAAACACGCTCGATCTCTGAGACCGGGCAGGGTGAATAGGTTTTGAGGTATGACAGAAGGTGACCTTCTACAGGGCTCACACCCAACTCCGCGGAGGCGCGTTCAAGATAAATTGTAATCTGACGGCTTGCCTTGTGAATCGGCGAAAGAAACTGAAACTGCATCAAGCCTCCCTCCTGGAAATAGTACGTTTTCGTACTATTCGAAATCGTATTATATGGAAGAGCCGTGTGGAAAGTCAAGTCTAAGAAAGAAATTCACGTAGAATCGCAGCAGCTTCCGCCCTCTTTTCCAGAGGCACCCAGTGTCCGCTGTCCGGAAAGTGTACGACCTTCTTCGCGCCGTACCGTTCCGCAAATCTTTTCGAAATATAAGGGTCTTGATCTCCCCACAAGACCAGCGTGGGCACTTTTGCGGTGACCTCCAGCAGCCGGTCTTCCCATCCGCGAAAGTTTTCCGGATCGGTTGCTCTATACAGGCGCAGCGTCATTTTTTTCATTCCGGGAGTAAGACGCGAATATGCGTGACGCATGTCTGCTTCGCTCAACAAGCGTGAGCCTTTTTTGAGTGCATTTCGAAAAAGTGGCCACGTCATCGTTGCGAGGCTCAGTTCACCCAACAACGGTGTGCGCCACACCTTCGCCCAGATGTGCCACCGGAAATCCGAGAAGAAATTCGTGTTGATTACGCAGATGCGACTCACCCTGTCCGGGTTTTTCACGGCCCATGCGAGACCGAACGGACCGCCGAAGTCGTGTACAACGAGCCCACAGGGCCCGGTGACTCCTTCTTGCTGCAGAACGTCATCGACGAACTTGACCATGGAAGGGAGGGAACAATCAAAATCATCCGGCGCTTCGGAATCGCCAAATCCCGGCAGGTCCGGCGCAATACAACGGAAGGCGTCGCGCAGTTCTCCGATTATGGGCTTCCACAAATCGGACGTATCCGGATTGCCATGAAGAAACAATACGGGCGATCCTGAGCCTTCTTCAAGAATGTGAATGCCAGTCATTGAAACTTCCTGAATTAAGAGTAAACGACACGGCGCTGCGCAAGCAACAGCAGAGACGCTGAGTCACAGAGATAAGATTTCCTCTGTCGTGTCTCGGCGGCTTTGCGTCTCTGCGGTGTTGCTAAGATCCAGAAATGATTGAATGCTACCTGGCAATCACTCTGGACCTCCCTTCAATAGGTTTGTATTATGCATTACGGTGACTGTCCAAACTGTATTGGTTGTTGAGGATGACGAGGAACTCCGAAACCTCATCGCCCTTGTTTTACGGGACAAAGGGCATTCCGTTACAACGGTGTCCAATGGTTTTGATGCACTAAGAAGCATCGCTTCACAAAAACCATCCCTCATGATTCTGGACTTGATGATGCCAGAAATGTCCGGTGAAGAAGTTTGCAAAACGGTGAAAGAGGACCCTGCTTTGAGCGATATCATGGTCATGGTTTTGAGCGCGAAGGGTGATTTGCAAGCCAAATTGAATTGTTTGAATCTTGGCGCCGAAGAATTTTTGGTGAAGCCCATTGATCTGGAAGAGCTCGCCGCTCGGGTCAGTCGTTTTCTTGGCTGGATGAATCGATGGCAAGCGATGGCTGTGAAAGCCGAGCCATCCGTGGTTTCTGAGCAGTCACAAGTGGAAGACGTTTCCCATCTTCAGCAGAAGACTCTGCCCACCATACATATTTCAATGAATGCACGGGTGGATTCCCATGCTATTCAGGACACACCGAAACGGGAAGCGAAGTCACACTATGGTATCTACCGGTTGGAAAATCTTGCGGGAACAGGCGGCATGGGTCTTGTGTACAAGGCTTATGACGAAATATTGGACCGCTATGTCGCGCTCAAAGTTTTGTCGAAAGAATGGTCAGATTCTCCTGAAACGCTGGCAGGATTTCGGCGCGAAGCGAAGTTGATTGCCGCACTCAATCATCCGGGGATCGCGCAAATCTACACGTTTGCGGATGAAGGCGGAGAATCCTACTTCGCGCTGGAATGGTGTTCGGGCGGATCGTTAGCCAATCTCATCCGCAAGCAAAAGAAGATTGAGCTACTGCCCGCGATTGATATCCTGCTCCAATGCGCCCGCGGGATGGAAGCCGCATCTTTGAAAAAAGTGGTGCATAGAGACATCAAACCAAGCAATCTCATGTTTGATGAAAATCAACAAATCAAAATAGTAGATTTTGGAATTGCATTTACTGAAAGAATGCCGGAAAAGTCGGACGAATCCAAAATCATTAGAGGAAGTCCGCTCTACATGTCTCCCGAACAGGGACGCGGGGAACGTACGGATCATCGCACCGATATCTATTCTTTGGGTATCACTTTTTATCAGATGCTGTATGGTCGTTTGCCTTTTTCAGCGGATAGCCCGTACGAATGGATCGCAAAACACGCCAGCGAATCCTTTCCTCCCTATGACAATCTTGGAGGAGAAGTTCCTTCCCGCGCGTACGAGATGATCGAAAAAATGACACAGAAGGATCCTGGTCTCCGGTATCAAGCATATCCCGAGCTTATCAAGGACCTGGAAAAACTGCGGCACGAACTCTACAGTCAGAAACGTTTAAAGATACCAAAACCGGCAAAACTTGCGGCCGCGCCAGCGCTTCAAAGCGACAACTTCTTTGATCTGCTTTCCGAAATATTTGACCGTGAAGCGACGGGATTATTGAAAGCGCGGTGGGGCCGTCTGGAAAAGCAATTTCTAATCCTGCGAAATGAAATTGTGGGTTTTGAAACGCCACAACGGGATGAAAGCGTCTGGAATGTGTTAGCAGATAGAAACATGATGCGGAAAGAAAATATTCCATCGTTTCAGGATGATCTTGAAGAATCGTTGAACCATTTGCTTTTCATAGAGGCGGTGACGCCGGAAGATTTCAAAGCAACCTACCGGGAGATCCAGATGCAATCGGTCATGCAAGTATTTCAGTGGCCCGTATTTCAGGGAGAGTTTTTTGAAACGAAAATTGAGCATGATCCCTTTACCAGTATTCCGGTAGCAAAGATCCTGACCGATGCCGCAAGATCCGTCATTCCCTATGAGAACATAAAAAATCGCGTTCCCCGAAATCAGTACGTTGTTCGGGCTCCCAGATCTCATGAAATTCTTGAAATGTTGAATCTACCCAGAGCCGAAAGTTTTCTGATTTCCCGTTTGGAGGGGGAGAACAATACTGTCGAAACCCTTCAGCAGTTAACAAATTTTTCTGAAGAGCATATTTGCCGCACTGTCTACGCATTGGAAAGAATGAAAGCGCTGATGTACGCGGCTCCCGTGGAACGCCGGCCCAGATACAAAGCGGAGGAGCCGGCGCCTCAAATTCCTCCCCTTGCGCAGGAAAAACCATTTCCGCAAAAGACGATTCAAGATTCGGATCGCAAGCATAAATGGACGCAACCGGGCCCCACGCCAAATCTCAATGCGGCCGATAAACATTTCAAACTCGCGCAAGAGAAATACAAAACAGGCCGATATTACGAAGCCGAGCGGCACTGTGTGGATGCGATTAGAAATAATCCACGGGAAGCAAAATATCATCATTTGATGGCGCTTTCACTGGCGCATCATCCGCACTCGATTCATGTCGTTGAGGAATCATTCCTGAAGGCCATTGAGTTAAACCCTAAGAGTGTAGAATACCGCCTTGATTTCGCCGGATTTTTAAAGGAGCAAAAGCGGTTAGACGATGCCTCTGAAGAATGCCAAAAAATTCTTGAGATCTCACCGGACAATAAAAAAGCAAATACTCTCCTGACGGAAATCGCCCTCGAAAAATAGGGGCTTGCCTGGGGATAGTGTGTTGCCCGGATTTACTTGGGGGGAAGCTTGACGACGTTAAACCAGAATTCTTCCAGCGAGCGGATGACATTCAAAAATCCATTGAAATTGGCTGGTTTTGTAACATAGCAATTGGCCTGAAGCTGGTACGCAGAGAGAATATCTTCTTCATTGTCAGAGCTGGTAAGAATTACAACGGGAATCTTTTTCAAATGGTTGTCTGCTTTTATTTCAGCAAGCACCTCCCGTCCGCTTTTTCTCGGTAGATTCAGATCCAGCAGAATCAGGTCAGGCAGGACTCTTTCGGAATATTGCGCTTCGGCACGAAGGAAACGAAGGGCTTCGACGCCATCGGATACAGCGATTAATTCGTTGTTGAGTTTTGTTTGACGCAGAGCTTCAATGGTAATTCTGACGTCACCCGGGTTGTCTTCGACCATCAGAATCTGCACTGGCATTCCGTAAACTTGCATCTTTTGCCGCATCCTCTCGCGCCGGAAGAGTGAAAAAAAAGGTCGAACTTCTGCCCGGCGATGAATGAACCCAGATACGCCCCCCGTGTCTGGTGACTATCTTACGGCAAATCGCTAGCCCAATACCAGTGCCCGGATATTCTTCTCTTGTATGCAGTCGCTGAAAAGGAAGGAAAATCCGTTCGGTAAATTCTTGAGCGATTCCAATACCATTGTCTGTAATCTTGAAGAGAAACTCCTTTCCATTCTTTTCGGCGGATATCGTAACAAAAGGCGGCTGGTCCGAATGAAATTTGATGGCGTTTCCAATCAGATTTTGAAACACTTGTACGAATTCCCTCATGCTGCCGTGAATATCCGGTAAATTTTCGAACGTAACGTTCGCATGAGTTTCGGAAATTGCGCGCCTCAAATTCTTCAAAGCCTCTTCAACAGCCAGTTGACTTGGAAAAGATTCGACAGTCATTTCTTTTTTCCCGATCCGGGAATAGCTCAGCAAATCCTGAATTAAGGATCGCATACGGGCTGCGCCATCTACCGCAAAGTGAATAAAAGTGTTTGCGTCCGAATCAAGCTGATTCTTGTATCTCGCTTCCAAAAGCTCCAGGAAACTGGTGACCATGCGAAGTGGTTCTTGAAGATCATGAGATGCAATGTACGCAAATTGCTCCAGTTCGGCGTTGGATCTGGCAAGTTCCGCTGCCTGCTTTTCGAGCAACACTGCGGACTTTTTTCTTTCCGATATGTCGCGAATCAGAGCGTTGAAAACATATCCAAACTCCGTACGCAAAGCAGAAATGGACAATTCCACTGGAATCTCCTTACCATCAGAGCGAAGAGCAGTAATTTCAATGGATTTGTTCAAAACAGGTCCTTCTCCGGTCTCCAGAAAATGCTTAAGTCCACGTTTGTGTGCTTCCCGGTGCTGCTCAGGGATAATCGTTTCGGCGAGCATATTCCCGATCACGTCGTTTCGTCTCCAGCCGAAAACAGATTCTGCGGCGGGATTCCAATCAATGATGCTGCCTTTAGAATCCATTGAAATGAATGCGTCATGAGCGGTATCAATGATTAATCGAATTTTCTCATTAGCCAGCTTATGAGCGGTGATATCCGAAAGGACCCACAGGATGCAAGGTTCCGAATGAATCTGGATCATTCTGCCGGAAAAGAAAGCATAACCCTCTTCTCCCGATTTCTTGCGAAACTCGAATTCTTCATTCACCACGCTGTGATTCCGGATGGTTTTGTTTATGATTCTCTGGCGATCCGCCGGGTTCTTCCAGATTCCCAGTTCTATCGAAGTGTGGTTGAGGACGTCCTGTTGGTGGTAGCCGATCATTTCAGCGAACGATTCATTTGCATCAATGAGCTTTCCATCACTCACTCTTGTAATTGCTATTCCTGTTGGGCTGGAATGAAAGATCGTGGAAAAACGATCCTCCGATTCCCGTAGTTCGGCTGTCCGTTCTTTGACCCGTTCCTCCATTTCTGCGTATGCTTTTTGGATCTCCTCTTCAGCGGCGGCACGTTTTATGTCCACCCGATGCGCGGCCTGCGCGTTGTTCCAAATCAAGATTGTAAAAATGATGATGGTGATGATTGCCGTGATGGATAAGCCAAAAGATGATTCATACCAGCCGGCCTTTTCTGCCATCAACCCTCCCCAGCCGATCAGGATCGGAAACAATATGGTTGCAGGAATCAAAACGCGAGCAATTAAACCGCCCGGATCCGCACTGCTAAAAATCGAAATAATTCCCCGGTCAGGAAACGTAAACAGGATGCTGATCGATAGGAAGATGAATGCCACAGCCGTATGGAGCGCAATTGTTGAATAAGGTCCGACCGTATAAAGAAAACCGACGCCATATAGATATCCGATGATTGCGAGAAGAGCGATGATCATGGAAAAGAGACTCAGGATTTGAGCAAAGCGAATGGATTTGTGAAGATGAAAAAGTGCAAGTGATAATCCTGAAACCATAAAGCAGAAAGCGGAGGTGGCCGCCATTCGAAAGGGAGAAATTTTGCCGGTCTCATCTAACCTTGCAAAAAGAGGCAAATCGAAAAAGCTCAAATTCAAGAAATGTTCTGCAAGGGTAAGTGCTCCGGTTAAGGATACGAGCAGCGAGAGTAGGATCCCCGTATAACTGAAACGCGCGGCTGGCCTGGCATGGAGTAACAATATCGCCCAGCCCGACAGAACAAAGCAGAAGGCGGAGTTCGCCTTCATTGTGGCGTTGCCCGGGCCCAAACCTTTCAACCAATCAATTCCAAATACCCAGCCGGCCAACACTGCTAAGCCAATCAAGCAGGAAAGTCCGGCGCAAACTTTGGATAGATGTTTCAACGAACGTACCAGCCGGGTGTCAAACAAACGGATTTCGGCCACGTTTATGTCACGGTTTCCTTGAAACGCACAATAGAACCTTTGTAATCAGCAAAGAACTCGACTTCAATTTCTGTTCCGAACTCTAGAATTGCAAAGTTTCGCCGGCTCAAAAGGAAACTTTTGTCAGGGCTGGACAGTTTGTGTAGTGCGCCCATGAAAGCGCCATTCAACAAGGATACTTTCTCTTTTGCCGCCCATTCCAGCAACATCCGGACGATTCCATAGGGCGCGGGTGAACCAATCCCCGAAGAAACCACCTGGTGGATCTTCATCGGAGAACCATCCGGAAAACGAAATTCCGGCAGCGTCGATTCCAAAGAGCCTACCGTCGCAACATGCACATCCCCGCATAGAAAAAGCACCCTGGTTCCCGGTGATTCGGACATAAATCTAAAAACTGCGGATAGAAATCTGAATCCTTCGTCCTGATTGTTGCCTGCCGTCCAGGAGTCGCGCAGATCTTCCCGCAGTGCCCCTTTCCAATCCACTCGTTCCAGGAGTTTTAAATAAGACATGACGGGAACGTGCAAAAAAGGAACAGCTGTGACAATAACAAGCAATGCCGGATTTTTCTCAATCAAAGAAACAAGACAGTTTTCTATATCGGCAAGCTGCGAGGTACCCAAAACGAAACCTTCTTTCCACATCCGGTTGGATCGTCCATCCACCATCAACAATGCAACATCCGCCATCATTGTTAAGAAAGCAAAGGAATGATCGCTAAACCGGTCGGGATTTTTCTGTGCCTGAAATTCCCAGAACGCCTTTTTGGCCGCTGCAAAAATCGTCTGAGCAAGCGGTGACGAGTCATCACTGTGGGATCCATAACCATCAAAGATCTCATGGTCGTCCCACATCATCAGGGAGGGACAGGATTCTAAAATGGCTTGAATATCAGGGGCGCACCAGGTATCAAAATAGATTTGTCTGTATTCTGAAATTAACGTTTCCAGTTTGTCTTCCGCGGATCCTGCGAGACTTCCCACCTGTCGCATGTAAATCGAATCCGCGTAGATCTGATCGCCCGCATGAATCAACAAATCGACTTTCCCTGAAAGGACCTGCTCTTTTAGTTCACGCCACAGCAAGTAGCGGCGGTCCAGATCGGTCACCCGAAATATTCCATTGCAACTCAGCAATGCGACGCGCAAAGGACGCTTTCCGGCCGGTAATAATTTCAAAATCCGCCTGTATTCTTGAGGAGTCTTCTCTTCAGATTCCACCGAATACTGAACGAGTGTTCCATCAAAGCTGGAAGGCACCTGTGTTAATTCAAGAAGGGCCAGGGAGTATGGCGGAGCCATGACAGAAAGCGCGGTGACATGATTTGCGTAACCGGGAGCGCTTGCAAAAAGATGCACAACACTTCCGGCCGGCAAAGGTGGATCAAAAATAGCCAGAAGCTTTGCACTTGTCGGAGTCGCATGTCCGGCAATCACCAGACGCGGTTGTGTCATGGTAGTCAATTATAGTTGTTACCCATCCCTAATCTTCTGCTTTCCGGCACAACTTTCGGCCTAATTGACTAAATTGTGTGCGGTTTCGGCCAACTTTTGGTACAATGTGATCCTCTTATGCCACAGAACTCATCCATCACACGTGAAAAGAACTATGTCGAATTGAAGAAAATCATAGAGGTTCAGGGGTTGCTGGTAATGCAGCCTCTGTATTATCTCCGTCAGATTTCGGTGAATCTCTTAATGTTTGCAGCCGGAGTCCTTTTGCTGTTCTGGACGGATAACATATGGCTTCGGTTGCTCGATGCCGTATACCTCGGTTTTGTTGCCACGCAATCCGGATTCATCGCTCACGATGCGGGGCATCAGCAAATTTTCAAATCTCCCTGGAAGAACCATCTCATTGGTCTGTTCAATAACTTATTGCTGGGCGCAAGTTACTTCTGGTGGGTCGATACCCATAACAAACACCACAGCAAACCGAATCAAGAGTCAAACGATCCGGCCATCGATTACTCGGTCATAGCATTTTCCGATGAAGCCGCGCTGAGTAAGAAGGGAATTCTCCGGTTCTTCGTAAAATATCAGGCCTTTTTCTTTTTGCCGCTGATGTTCTTGTATCCGGTGGCCATGAGAATCGACAGCGCCCGTTACCTCCTGAAGAGCAAATCAAAGTATCGCCTGGTGGAGGCAATTCTGATCGGTTTGCATTTTGTTTTGTATTTCTGGCTGGTATTCGGAGTGCTGGAACTCTGGATGGCGCTCCTATTTATCGTGGTCCATCAAGCCTTATATGGACTTTATCTGGCATGTGTTTTTGCGCCGAATCATATGGGTATGGTCATTCTGGAGAAGGACACGGATCTGGATTTCTTGACGCGACAGGTAATCACAGCACGAAACGTGAAAGGAGGACGAATTATCGATTTCCTTTTCGGCGGACTAAACCTTCAGATCGAACATCACTTGTTTCCGCGGATGGCGAGAAACAAGCTTCGCGTGGCCAAAAAAATCGTAGAAGACTTTTGCCGTAAAAAATCGATCCGGTACTACGAAACAGGGGTCGTCCAAAGCTATACGGAGATTTTTAAAGATCTTCACCGCGTGAGCCGCGCTCTTCGACGCAGCTCGCATGTTGCTGTGGATCTGAATGTCTCTGAACCGGCTTAGCTCCTTTCTTACAGTTGCTCAGAAAGACTCTAAATCTCTTTCTTCATTTAGTATCCAATTTACTTGGGTTTTCGGCTGAACTGAGAATTTGCCGATTTGAGCTCCTTTTCAGCCCGGCTTTCCCCTACTAGTCAGAAACGCGGCGGAGGACTTTCACACCGGTCCAATTGGATTGAAAAGGAATAAAAGTGCAAATGTAGGAAAGGTAAATTTCGTTTCTGTAGCGGGACACTCCCCATGTGCCAAGATTGTTATTCGGTCCACCGTAATTGAATACCTCAATGGGTTTTTTAGGATCCGCAACACTGACTACATTCAGGTCGCTTTTGCCGGTAGCCATGAATAAGAGTTTGTTTTTTCTGTCGAAAACGATTTCATTTGTATGTCCATTGCTTTTGAACCATTGAAAACCGCCTCCAGGGCACTTCCAGGGATTCCACCAGCTCACGGGCCGAATGATTCCCGAATCCTTTACACGCAGAACTTCCATGCCGCAATAGTCTGTGGTTACATACAGTAACGAACCATCCACGATCACATTGTTATAGGCACGCGGTTTACCATTTAACACAGGATTTGAGTATCTGCCCACTTCGAATGGCCGCGCTTTGTTTCACATCGATGATTCGCAATCCTCCCGCGTCGTAGCACAGGTAAACCATTCCGTCTTTTATATCGAGCCCTCGCGCATTCATTTTTGATTGATGGGCTCTTGCATCCGGAAAATGAATATCCGGAACAAAAACCGAGAGTTGTTTGATGTTCTTCTTATCGCTCACGTCAAAAATCATGAGACCCGATTTCATTGCGCACAAATACAAATAATTACCGGCGCTCTGAAGTGCTCCCGCGCCGCTTTTTCCTTTTGGATCGCTCCAAACAGAAACAACAAAAGCCTTTTCAGGATTGCTTACATCGATAATCGCGAATCCCGGATTCTGAGCCGCAAAACCGAAATGATTTCCCAGCGCCAGATAAAGATAATCTCCGTCTTGCGAAAGGTTCATCACATGCAATTTTTTCAAGGCCCGTATGGGTATCGTTTTCGCCAGCACCGGCGCCTCTTGATGGTTGTAAATCTTTAGTCCGGCTTCCTTCGAAGCAACATAAAGAAAATCTTTCGCCTGTGTGACAACCGGACGAAGAAAAAACCTTTTCATGAAGAAGAAGCGACAAGGCTCAAAAC
>JBKKAT010000518.1:0-2542 GCA_046714535.1 Acidobacteriota bacterium
GAACACTCTTTGAATACTTTCGCAACTGAACGGTTGCCTCATTTCGGAATGCCGGATTGCGAACGAGCAGGATCGCATCGCGGTACAAAATAGAAAGCGTTTCAGGTTACATATTCTAAAGCGCTCCATAATTCTCACGACTCAACGCCGGTATGGCTGTTGGACCCAGAGTGACATGGCCATGCACATTCTTGCAAAAGTGAATCCCAAGGAAGGGATTCGCTAGATCGGGAACGGAGTAGATGTTTCCGTTCACCATCTCCGGACGATTCAGTTGCTGATACGTTCCTTTAAACGGTTGGATCCTGTAATCAGTCCCAAGATCAAATTGATGTGCGATGCGATCAGCGTAAGTACCGGCAGCATTAATCAATTTTTCGAACCGGATGGAACTTTCCGATGACCGTACTGTTCGATCCTTCTCAAGCTCTTCAAACTCGCTGTTATAACGGATGGTTGCTTTGCCTGAACCCTGAATTTCTTTTTGTAGCGCGATGAGGATTTGCAATGGATCGATCACAGCCGTATTCGGCGAATGAAGTGCATCCTTATATGTGGCTGCGTATGGTTCCAGTCTTTTCAACTCGCTTGAATCGATGAGGCGGACGGCCGCTCCATTCCGTTCGGCGCGGTTCTTGAGTTCATGTAATCCACTCAAATGTGCTTCCTTTGGCGCTACGATCACTTTGCCGCTTTCCACCAGGGCCAGGTTTTTGCTGCGGCAATATTCCTTCATCATTCTGTTTCCATCGATGCAAAACCGCGCTTTTAAAGAGTCTGCTGAGTAATAGATTCCCGCATGAAGCACACCGCTGTTTCTACCGCTTGCATGAAAGCCGGGCCCCGGCTCTTTTTCGAGAACAAGGATGTCTTTGTGGCCGCGAAGCAGCAATTCTCGCGCGATCGTAAGCCCGATGATTCCTGCGCCTACGATTAAAAATTTACATTCCTGCATAATTCACCATGGAGTTTCGGCGCAGGCCAGAGGCCTGCCGTCCCCTATGCAGGCTGGAAGCCTGCGCTCCCCTGTCACAGATGTTTGCGGAAATAGTTTGCAATCAAATAGCCGACGCGATGCTTGAATGGAGTCATCGCGCTGGTGTAGTGACCACAGGGCAGAAAAGATACATCGTACGGAATTCCGTGTCGATCGTGCTCTTCAAACAATAGATGCGAGAGGTCGGGAGGGAAAGTGAGATCGTACCGCGCGGAAATCAGTAAATATTTTCGGCCATTGTCACGCTGTAAACGCGCTACGTATGAATTCGGACTGATCACAGCCCACGCATCGTGTAATTCTTTTTTTGTCAGAGTTGGTTCGATGCCGGCTCGAACGTGTTGCGTGCTGATTCCGTGCCAGACCACATCACCAAAAAAAGAGGAAACATGATTGAAGACACCCACTTTGAACCGCGGATCATGCACGAAAGTTAGAAAACTGATACAGGATCCAACGCTTGTTCCCATCAGCCCAATTCGTGAATAACCCTGATACTGGAGCCAATCGGCCGCGTTTCTTGCATCCAGAGCAGCCTGCCGGATTGCCTGGATCGTCCGGCCCAAATTGGGGCTCACCATGTAATCCGCGCGCGGTCCCATCGGATTCCTTTCTTCATGATAAGGAAGGGTCAATCGCAAAGTCGTCATTCCGAGGCGCGCAAGCAGACGGCACAGGGCAACATGGCTGGTTTCATTTGCATTCCATTGCGGGAGTACGATCACCGCGCGGTTGGTTCGATTCTTCCCTTCGTAAATGCGACAGCGCGCGAGATTGTTCTTTTCGTAAGGAGACGCAACACTGCTTCTGTACTCCAACATTTTTTCAGTAACTGTATATTCGCGCTTTTGATGCGCAAAAAAATCTGAGCTTTTGGAAATGGCCGCCTGATTAAAGCGAAAGATCGTTCCTTTTGGATCCGATGTCGTTTGAAGATCGTCGAGAAAGTTAAGTCCCCATTCAAAAGGGAGAGTGGTCCGGTTTTTATCGCGCAGGGAAAGTTGCCGCTCCCATTTATGCATCAAATTCTGAATCACAATGTCGCTCGCGTCATCATTTTAGACTACAATGCAGTGAGTTCAAATGATGTCGCAGTTTCGAGGAGTATTTTCAGTTCTGCCTACCCCCTTTTCCTCCGCCGGCAGCGTCGATTCGGGTGGTCTGAAACGGATCATCGATCTTTTTCTGAATGCAGGAGTTTCCGGTTTCACAGCGCTGGGTGTAACCAGTGAAACTGCGCGACTTTCAGAAGAGGAACGGAGCGCAATCGTAAACGTTGTGCTGAGTCATGTTTCCGGCCGGGTGCCGGTTGTGGTTGGCACAACATCAGAAGGGACGCGCACCTGCATCGAACATAGCCGCGCAGTCATTTCTGCCGGTGCCTCCGGCGTAATGGTTTCGCCACCACGCATGCCAAAGCTGAATAGCGAGTCAGTGATTCGTCATTACAAATCGTTAGCGGATGCTGTGGATACAACCATTGTGGTTCAGGATTATCCACCGATTTCCGGTTTTGCGATGGCGCCCTCTCTGCTGATTCGCATG
>JBKKAT010000519.1:0-6536 GCA_046714535.1 Acidobacteriota bacterium
GGGCCGAGCCGGCATTGTTGTAACCCTCCGCGCTCTGCGGTTCCAATCGAATTGCCTCGTCCGCTGATTCCAGCGCCAGCTGGACCGAACCGGTGGAATCCTGCCCTTGATTCAATTGATGTTCAGCCCAGATGTTATAGATGATAGAAATTGTGTTGTGTATTGCGGAATCATCCGGATCCACCGATAAAGCTTGCTTACAAGCATCCGCGGCGTTCGACTTGAGTGTCTCGATATTCTTTTCTTCGCCGTAGAACGCCACATAAAACATTTCGTTCCTGGTCACACAGATTCCTTTGTATCCCAGCACATCGCTCTGGCCGATCTTCAGGGCTTTCTGATAGGCAAGCTCAGACAACCGGAGGTCTTTTTCACCTCCCGTGGGATCACCCCGGTCGAGTTTGTCACTACCTTGAATCTGGTAGACTTTGCCTTCCAGAATCTTGGCCTCATAGAACCATGGCAATTTTTGAAATGCCTGTTGCGTCTTTTGCAAAGCTAAATCGTAGTTCTTTTCGTAGAAGGCGATTAATGCTTCCAGATACTCCGGAGCCTGGGTGCGCACACCTCTGCTTGCTCTTAAATATTGAAGGACCGGCTCTCGAAATTTTTTTTCAATCTCTTTCTTACGCTGTTCCCGCAGAAGTTTGATTCCAATTTGTTCCGCTCGCTGCAATTCCTTTTGATACAACGCGCCTGTCGTTTCACCCAGAGCATATGCTGTTTCAGGCGTGCGGTATTGATTTCGCCATGCTTCTTCCAGATATTGTTTTGCTCTCCCGTAATCCTGCAGAGCCATATAACCCTTACCGAGCGCATAATTCCCTGGACCGATCGCGAGAGAGCCGCTCCGTTTCATGTCCGTTTCTAAAATTTTCATCCTTTCCCGAATTTGCATTTTTTCTTTGCGTATATCATGAAGCGGACTCATATGCGCAACGCGCATCATCCAATCCATTGCCTCCACAGATTGCATGAATTCCTGACTGAGCCGCAATTGCTGCGTGGTTCGCCAACGCGAATAGATTCCAAAAATGCCTGCAATCAGAAGAATGACCAGAGAAAATGCAAGGAGCTTGTTTTTCTTTAGCTTCTTTTCCATCCGGTAAGCGAGGGAAGGAGGTCTTGCTTCAATCGGTTCGCCATTCAAATATCTTTTGAGGTCATCCGATAACGCTTTCGCGGAATCATAACGGCGGCCCTGTTCCTTTTCCAAACACTTCATCACGATGGTTTCGATGTCCTGCGGAATCCCTGGAACTAATGCGTTCAATCGTTGTGGTGATTCCTTTGTCACCTTCACCAGAACCTCCAGAGCTGTGCCTTCGAATGGAGTCCGGCCGCTCAGCAGGTAATAAAGTGTAGAACCCAGACAGTAAATATCTGTTCTGCGGTCGAGCTGCATCCGGTCTCCGAAGATTTGTTCGGGTGCCATAAAGGAGGGGGTGCCGATCAGTTGATCTGTTGCCGTGCTTGAAGAAGATCCAATTTCGCGGGCAATGCCAAAATCCATTACATAAGGATGTAAAGCGCCCTCTTCCGTATTTTCCACCATGATGTTGGTAGGCTTCAGATCACGATGAATGATTCCCATCCGGTGGGCAACATGAACTGCATCAGCCACCTGCTGCATCAACTTCACTTTCTGTTCCAGCAGTAATTCGGGTTGTAGCTGAGCAAGCGTATGGCCTTGAATGAGTTGCATCGCGATGAAGTATCTATTTTGTACTTCACCCGTTTCATAGATCTTGCAGATGTGTTGATGTTCGATCTGGGCCTGCGCGCGCGCTTCTTTTAAAAAACGCTCACGCAGTTTGCTATCTTCACCGCGGATAAACTTGAGGGCTACGTATCGTTTGAGCTGCGGATCAAACGCTCTGAATACATGCGCCATTCCCCCCGTGCCAAGAAGTTCTTTGATCTCGTAGCGATCCCAGTTTGAAACGGGAGGTTCAATGAAGTCAGGTGGGCCAAGATCTGCGGTCGCGCCCGGATCGATCCGCGCGTGACCATCTTCTTCGGCCATGCACGTATTGTAACGCTAAATGATCACACAAAGGTCGAGGATTATCTCCTGCGTGTTGGATTAACGATTGGCTCGCCGCCGCTTCCCAGTTCCGGATCATTCGGATTGACACCATCCGGACCAGTCGCATTTACTTTTATGCTCAAGTCGTGGGAAAGATTCGTGGTTTCGACGTATTCCGGATTCTTATCCGTTACCAGAGGATCCTTCATCGGATCATAAACCCGCTTCGGATCGATCACGATCGGCGTCTGATCTTCCGTATTGGACGGTGTGGTATTCGCGCCTTCCCGGAGATTCACCGCGCGCTCCAAAGCTTCAGGAGTAATTGTGGTCCCAACAGCCGGGCCACCGTCAGGGTTGACGTACTCCTCACCGCTTGAGGTGTCGCCGTCGTTCGGTTTTATTTCGTTACCATCCTTATCGTACTCTTTCGTAGTACCATCTTTTGCAGTGATGCTGTAAGACTCGGTGGTAAAAATGTCTGGGTCGTCGGTGGGCGCCAGATGGTCGGTCCGCGTCGCGCCATCTTTCGTTATGTAAGTGTGTGTGGCGTCGATTAGTTTCCCGTCTTTGTCACGGTTTTCGACCCACGTATCGTTAATGCTTGTCGAGACACCACCGTCACCAGTAGTCCCTTTTTCGATTGTGGTTCTGGAGTTTCCTGGTTTATCGGTCATCGTTTCGGTAAAGACGACAGTCGTAACTCCATTATCGTCAGTTGTCCATACCTTTGTTCCTGTCACAGCAAAACCTTCTTCATTTGTTCCCGTGTATGCACGACCGCCGTTCTTGGAATCTCCCCATTCCTTTGTCGTGGTGGTGCTACTCACCAGACTCATATCTTTTCCGAGGTCGAAACGACCGAGCCCTGTAATTTGCGTGCCTCCCGAGGTGGAGCCCTGGTGGAGGTTTAGCGCATCATTCAACTGGTTCCTGATATCGTTACCCCTCAAATCGATACCCATGTGATTCGGCCCCGGCCGGGTTTTTCCCAATCCGAGATCGCCGCTTGCCACTCCGCCATCAATAGCAGCGCCACCCGGAAGGGTCTTCGCGAGTTCCGCTTTCTCGCGAAATGGAACACCCGGAATCAGAGTAGCCGGAACTTCTTTCGCATTTAAGCTCTGTGACGGATCGAGCTTTGGCGCATTGTCGAAGTTGTAGAGTGAAGTGGGCTTCATTTCCACGCTATCCGTTTTCGGTAACGGACTCTTTTCCAATTGCGCCGGCTCTTTCGCCGTTTCCTGAATTGTTGACTCAGCAGCATTCAATATTTTGGGGCGTTCGATTTTCATACTTCCTCCTTTAGAGCGCCGGCTTTAGCCTGGCTTTAGCCGGCATAGAATTCGCGGCTTCAGCCCGCGAGCTCTTTGTGTTGCTTTATGGCTTTGGGCGTTTCGGATCAAATACGATCGGCTCGCCTCCGCCGAATTCAGGATCTTTCGGATTGACAGTATCCGGACCTTTTGCATCCAATATCACCTGGACATTACCGGTAGATGCGACCGATGACTGATCTTCAGAGTTCGGGTTGCTGATCAGTTCTCTTCGCGGATCGGTTCCGGAGACCATGCTTCCATCAATTTCCTGCAAGTGTTCTTCGACGCCCGGTTGTGTGCGTGAGCCCAACCGCACGCCTACTTTTTCCAACGATTCGTCCGTGATCACCGGTGGTTGTGTGCCTTCAGGAGCATCCGGGTTCACATATTCGTCTTTTGTGTCGTCTAGAATTTTATCTAATCGTTTTTCCGGATTGATCACGGCGTCTGCACCCCGCAAGAGGTCTGTTGCATCGCCAGTAACTTCTTTTACTTTGCTCGGAGCGTCCAATAGTGTCATGGCTTCCCCGGTACCGGGTAACTTGCCGAATTTTCCAATTGCTACGTCTCTGACATAATCAACAGCTGCGTTTACCACATCTTTCACTTTGTCTCCGACACTCTTTCCATCTTTGTCAGCAGAAATCAAACCCATGCCGGGACGACTGAAACCACCATCATAAGTGTTCTGGGTTTTTCCCGGGCCAATCATCGACGAACCGCCGGAGCCAGTCCCCGGTTTTCCAGCTAAACCTGTAAGGTTCACTGTACCGGCTGGGGGAGCAGAGGATTGCGAGCCGCCACCTTCTCTGAGTTTCAACGCATCATCCAACTGGTTCCTGATTTCGGTTCCGCCTGCTTTCAAATCGATGCCCATGTGATTCGGCCCCGGCCGGGTTTTTCCAAATCCGAGATCGCCACTTCCCACTCCGCTATCGACAGATGTGCCAGTCGGAAGGGTCTTCGGCAGTTCGACTTTCTCGCGAAAAGGAACACCCGGAATCAGAGCCGCTGAAACTTCATTTCCTTTATTTAGATTCACCTGTGATGAATCGATTTTTGGTTTTGTCGCGACATTATCAAGAATTACGCTTGAACCTTCCTTTATTTCAACGCTGTCCGTTTTCAGTGAAGGCTTTCTTTGGAGCTCCACCGACTCCGCAGGTTTTTCGTCAACCACTTTTCCTGGAGATTTTGTGGATTCGTGTTCCTGAACCGGTTCCGGGGGTGTGTATATTGTTGGGCGATCGATTTTCATATGTCCTCCTGAGTTCGTTTCAAAGAAGAGCAACTGCTATGCCATGTGAGTCTGCTCGTGGTAATTGTATCAGGTTGCCAACTCTGTTGGCATTTTGAAGCGTTTTAGCCTGGAAGTGCCAACAAAATAGTTGAGCGCCGGCTTTTAGCCGGCATCGGAAGAAAGCAGGCTTCAGCCTGCGCGGCTTGTTTCAAGTCGCAGATCCTGATTAGCTCTTGCACAACGTCTTCACGGGACTATTGTTTCCTACAACATGGCTGACGCGCAAGAACCGAAGCGATCTCTGTCACGGATGTCGACAGTCGGGTGCATCCTTGCTCTGCTGTTTATTGGTGTCGTTTTACTTCTCATTTATTACTTTCGCTAAAATTGTGAGAGGCTCAAGACTCCGGATTCAGTTCAGAGTGACATATCTTTCGAGTCTCGCAACCTCTTTCGCATTTACATATTTTCCGATCTCGCGGCGAAACTGTTCGATGTTTTTGTAAGGACGATACTCCTTGAACTCGTGCAACATTTTGGGTCCAAGCCCGGGAATGCTGAGAATATCTTTGTCACTGGCCGTATTCAAAGGAATCGGTACGAAGACGTATTGTTCCAGGCGTTGTAATTCCTTCTGGTCAACGTATTTACCGATTTCACGCCGGAACTGCTCAAGAGATTTATACGGACGATACTCGAGGAACTCGTGCAGCATCCGCTTTCCCACTCCCGGCACCATCAAGATCTCTTCCTCTGACGCCGTATTGAGGTTCAGGTGAACAAATGCTTTCCCATATAAATCCGTTCTTTGTTTCTGATCAAGGGACTTGCTGAGAAAATCATTGAGTTCCTTCATGGTAAGAAAAGGACGATGCTGCAGAACGCCTTTCACAATCGCAGGATTCATATGAGGCAGCGTGAGTAACACCTTCTCGTCCGAGACATTCATATCAAGTAATCCCTGTTGGGCTCCTACTTGAGCAGAAACTTTGTCTGCAAAACTAAGCACGAGTGCGAGCGACGCAATCACTGCGAGCACAACATTCTTAAACGTATCCATATTTATAACTCCTTCGTTGAGTGCGGGTATGTGTAGGCCAGACCCAGCAATCCCAATTGAATCATCAAACCGGGAGCAAGAACTGGCGGTATGGTTGCTCCTTTGATCGTTTCCAGGATTAGTTGCTTTCCCTTCAGTGCAGGATTGATTTCCAATTTGAATTCCATCCTGGCCTTGTAATGGAGGGCGATTCCTGTGATTCCACTCGCAATAAAGAGAATCATGATTCCCTGGAACATCCGAATGTTTGCGCCAACAGTCACATGAGCGAGAAGAATCAGGATGCTGACAACAAGCAGCAGTAGCGGCAGCCATTGCCAAACCTCCTCTATGTGCCCGATCAGCAACAATTCTGCGACGGTCCCGGCTGTCCCCAGCAGAAATATTACAAGTAAAATATGACGGATCCGGTTCAGTTGCACAGTCTATAAGAATAGTCTTTGTCCTGCAATTTGGTAAGCAGGGGAGGTCCGAGGCGGGCTTGTAGTAGCGACTTTAGTCGCTATTTGCCTATGCGGGCAAAATGCTTGCGATCGGCTGTGGCTGCGCTTCTGCAAGCAAGTTCAACACACTGAAGGGCTTGATCAAAAGTGGAATGTCGCGCTGACGGCAAAAGCGAGAAATCTGCTCATCTGAAGAAGCAGTCATAATCAACAAGGTGCATCTGCGTCCGAAGTGTTCAATGGATGCGGATAAAGACTCAATGCGATTTGCCAATTTCTTTTCATAATTGAGCAGGACCAGATCATAAGAATCACCGCGATGGATGCGACCTAAAGCCGCAGCAATGGATGGCGCGGTGGTCACACGCCAGTTCAACGCTCTGGCCAGTTTACTTAGCGAATCCAAAAGTGGCCCGTCGTTGTCAATGATCAGGATTGAATTCCG
>JBKKAT010000520.1:0-3242 GCA_046714535.1 Acidobacteriota bacterium
GTTCAACATGATGAGGGCTATAATTAGCTTTCACCGAGCAAATGAGGGGGATCTTCGGAAACGATGCCGAAGAAGATTCTAATTGTCGAAGACGACAACAGTTATCGGGAAGTCCTGAAAGCCTATCTCAGCGATCGTGGCTTTGCAGTGACTGCAGCAGGAACCGGTGCGGAAGCCCTGTGGCAACTGTCCCAGGAAAAACCGGACCTGATGATCCTGGATCTGTTGATGCCGGAGATGTCGGGCGAACATGTTTGCCGGCTGATCAAGACTGATCCCGCACTGAAAGACATCATCATCTTCATCCTCAGCGCAAAAAACGACCTCCGGACAAAACTGAATTGTTTCAGCATGGGGGCCGAAGAGTACATCTTAAAGCCGGTAGAGTTGGAAGAACTTGCCGCCCGGGTAGAACGTTTTCTCGAATTTGCCGACCGTCACAAACCAATCGTTCCTTCTGACGAACGAACGATGACCATCGGAATCCAAGATCAGGACAAAACGAAACAGGATCTCCTGGTCCATGCGACTCCCGTCATGCCTGAGACAAATTTACGGATAGCGGAAAAGCACAAATACGGAAGCTATCGCGTGGAACGGCTGGTTGGCAAAGGGGGCATGGGGCTCGTTTATAAAGCATATGATGAGCACCTCGACCGGTTTGTTGCGTTGAAAGTTCTTTCAAATCAATGGACCGATAACGCGGAATTTGTCGAAAGATTTCGCAGAGAAGCAAAGTTGATTGCGGCCATGAATCATCCGGGAATTGCGCAAATCTATTCACTGGGCCGGGATCAATCGGAATATTATTTCGCCCTGCTGTGGTGTCCCGGCGGTTCCTTGCGCGATTTGATTCGAAATCAGGAAAGAATTGGTTTCTTGAAAGCGGTAGAAATCATTTTGCAATGCACGCGGGCACTGGCTGCTGCCTGGCAGAAAGGAGTTGTTCATCGCGACGTCAAACCGAGCAATATCATGTTTGATGAAAATCAACAGACAAAGCTTGTGGATTTCGGCATCGCCCATAGCGAGCAACTTTCGTCGCAACTTACCATCGCGCGGGAGATCCTGGGGAGTCCGGCCTATATGGCTCCGGAGCAAGGAAGGGGTGAAAGAGTGGATCATCGCGCGGATATTTATGCGCTGGGTATGACCTTCTTTCAAATGGTAACGGGGGAACTCCCCTTCTCCGCTGAAACGCCGATGGGTTGGGTGATCAAACATGAAACGGAACCCTTTCCCACATTCCAACAAGTCCAGGGCAGAATGCCTCAAAGAGCGCACATGATCATCCAGAAAATGACGAAGAAAGTTCCTGCTGACCGCTATCAAACGTATGCAGAACTCATGAACGATTTGGAGACGGTGCAAAGCGAACTCTTTCGCGAGCGCCAGTTCAAGGTCCCTTCGGCGAGTCACATTGCGCCGGCCCCTGCAGCCCAGGGAGACAACCTTTTCCCTGTGCTTCTGGAGATCACAAGGCAAAACGATTCGGGCCTTCTTGTTACGCGATGGGGTCCGTTGGAAAAAAGATTTTTGATTTTGCAGAGTAATCTGGTGCTCTATGAATCTCCACAGATTGAAGAAAATGTCTGGAAAAAAATCGTTGAACGGGGAATCCTGGATCAGGATAAAATTTCTATTCAAAATCAGAACCTGGAAGAAACATTGAACCGTTTGCTTTTTCTCCAGGATCTCTCACTTGATGATTTTACGGCGTGTTACAGACCGCTGATGAAAAATGCTTTGTTGGAAGTTTTCCGCTGGCCGGTGGTGGAAGTGGAATTCTACAAAGCGGAAATCAGACAGGATTCATTTTGCAAAATTCCATTAACGAACATCTTACTGGAAGGGGCGCGAAGTTATACGGACTACGAATCGATCCGGCTTCAAGTTCCGCGCAACAGTTTCATCGTAAGAACACCGAAATTCGACGAAATATTTGCGGGCCTTGAATTGCCCGCGACGGAGAGTTTTCTCGCATCCCGTATTGAAGGAGAATCGATCAATCTGGAAACGCTTCAACTGTTGACCGGTTTTCCGATCGAGCAAATCACGCGTTTCGTGCACGCTTTGAAAGGCTTCGATGCTGTTGAATTCAAAACACCGGGACAGCGTAAGCCGCGCCGCGAAACAACCCCCGCACCGGAGCCTGTGGCCCGCGAATCGGCTCCCCCACCGGCGGCGCCGAAAATCTCTCATGCAGCGGAGAGTTACTATAAACTTGCCGAACAGGCAATCTTAAAAAATGATTTCTGGAGTGCAGAGAGACTTTGCAAGGAAGCCATCGGACTCAACCCGTCCGAGCCAAAGTATTACCATATGATTGGACGCGCGATTTCTCACCGTCATGAGCAGGCGCATCTTGCCGAAGAATTTTTTAGAAAAGCGATCAATCTGGATCCGCACAATGCGGAATATCGCGTCGCTCTCGCAGATTATTTTAAGGACCGCGGACTCATTGAAACGGCCATCGACGAATGCAGGCAGGCAATTCAGATTTCACCCGAAAACCGGAGAGCTGCAATTCTGCTGCATGCGCTGGAAAAGCAGCAAATGCATTAACAAAAGACAACAAAGAGAACGAAGGATTATTACTCTTTGTTCCCTTTGTTATCTTCTGTTTAAATAGATGACGAAGGCGACCACAAGCGTCGCCTATGGGAACATATCGGGGTTAATTTCGAGCGTTAGTTCCGAAACTTTATCAGCGGGCAAACCGGCTCTTCTGGCATGTTCCCGGACCGCTTCTGGATTCGGCGCGTCGTATTCACAGTAAATTTTGCCTTCCGCTTCGGAAACGTAACTTTTAATCCAAACAACTTCCGGCATGCCGGACAGTACTTCCTTGGATTTGATGGAAGCTGCCTGCCAGGCCTCCCTTGTTAAACCTGGAACGCTCCGTTCAATAATATATCTAGGCATGATCTCCTCCTTTTGTATTTTTGGCTGTGCGCTGCAATTCCTTCCACGCATCTTTGAGCTTTTGATCACCAAAATCAGTAACCATTTTTTCCGCTTCCACCATGTAATCTTCGGATCTGGTTTCAGTACTGATGAGTGATTGCAAACGGGCAAGATGAAACAACATCCAGGCTTCACCTTTTGTGTCTCCCGTCTCCCGTTTGATGCGCAGAGCGTCCTGATAGTACTGCATTGCCAGATCGGTCCGGCCACTTTCGCTATGCAAATCTGCGATGGCAGCCAGAGAGTGCCCTTCCAGTTTTCGTTGACCTGTCCGC
>JBKKAT010000521.1:0-6045 GCA_046714535.1 Acidobacteriota bacterium
CCTCCTAATGAATGATGGCGCCGGTTGTATTTGCGCCATCTACTGAATGAATTCTAATAGATACGAAGCCAGCCCGCTTCGTTGTTTCGGCAACCTTTACGCGAATATAATTACCGGTCAATGCTTCATCGGTGCCGGACAGGACCAGAGCCGGCAACTTTTCGCCCACGAACTGACTGCGATATTGCAAATTCTTTTCTCGCGCCAGATCGCGTAGTTTCGCTGCCCGTTCCGTGATCTCGGAATGGATGGATTCTCTTCGATAGGATGCAGCCGGTGTCATGGGACGTGGAGAAAAGGGAAAGACGTGACAGTACGCAAAAGGAGCTTCCTGAACGTATTTGTAGGTTTCCACAAATGCCCGGGGGTCCTCTTCGGGAAAACCTACCAGAATGTCTGTACCCAGATTGATCCGGGCGTTTGCACCAAACAAGCGCTGCACGATCCAATCGTAACGGCGAAAGAGATACTGCCGCCGCATTTTTTTGAGTACCTGATCCGATGCGCTTTGAACCGGCAAGTGCAAATGAGGTTGAAAACGGTCACTGGAATTGAAGACATCCAGAAATGCCTCATCGACTTCTTCCGGCTCGATCGAGCTCAAACGAATTTTGAAATCGCCTGAAAGAGAATGAAGCCGGCTCATGAGATGACTCAGACTGCTCTTTGGGTTTAGATCCTTCCCATATCCACCCATACTAATGCCGGTTAGGATCATCTCTTTGTAGCCACGGTCTCGAAAGAGTTCCACTCGCCTCACAACTTCGTCGACCGGCAGGCTACGGCTCTTTCCGCGGACGGCCGGAATAATGCAATACGAGCAACGCGCATCGCAACCATCCTGAATTTTAATAAAAGGACGTGTGCGCGCAAATTCGCCCGGCATCGGAAAATCAACATCTTCGTTCGAATCAGCGTTCGCAATTTTCGAAAACAGCTCCTGCTTGTGCGGGTTCAAGTTCCCGATTACGTAATCCACTTCGGGCATTGCAGTGAGCTCTTCTTCAGCGCGTTGCGCATAACAGCCTGTCAGCAATATGCGGGCGGAAGGATGCTGACTCTTCAATTTGCGAACCAACTGCCTTCCCTGCGCATCTGCAGACATGGTAACCGTACAGGTTTGGATGAGAACCAGTGAAATCGCGTCCCCTTCAACCGCCTCTTTCCATCCTGCTCTTTGCAAAATGCCGGCATACCCCATCGCATCGGACATGCTGGCCTTGCATCCAAGAAAATGCACTTGATACGTATTCATGAATTTAGTTCGCGATCCTGCTTTTCGATTCCAGCCGCCATGTCCTCGCGATATCGCCGAAGCCGCGCCAGCAAATCTTCGTCTTGCAGAGCAAGGATGGACACCGCCAGCAGCGCTGCATTTTTCGCGCCAGCTTTCCCGATGCTGACCGTCGCAACAGGAATTCCTCCCGGCATCTGCACCGTGGAGAGCAACGAATCAAGCCCGTTCAGTGGCGGAATATCAACCGGCACACCGATAACAGGCAGTAAAGTGTGTGCTGCGCAAACACCGGCCAGATGAGCAGCTCCTCCGGCTGCCGCAATCACAATCCGCAAGCCGGACTGTTCGAGCCGCTGCAACGTTTCTTGAAGATAGCGCGGGGAACGGTGCGCAGAACAGATATGGACCTCGTAGCTAACACCAAAATCCTTCAGGACTGTGACTGCGTCCGATAACTTTTCCAGATCGGACTTGCTTCCCATAAAAATAACGACCTGTGACATATTTGTTTTTCCTTAACTTGGCGTCCTGGCGCCCTGTCCTTGAATTTAATGCTTGAAATGTTCCAGCGCCTTCTTCGCGATATCCTTTCTGTAATGCATCCCATCGAAATGAATCTTCGATATGGCGCTGTAGACAAGATCGTGGGCCGTGGATAGATTGTGAGCAGTTGCCGTGACACCCAGAACACGACCGCCTGAACTCACAATTTTGCCGTCCTGCAAGGCAGTTCCAGCATGGAAGACATTTACATTCTCCATCCCATTGGCATCTTCGATTCCAGTGATTTCCTGTCCTGATTCAGTATTATCCGGATAACCTTTCGAGCAAAGCACAACGCAGATGCTGGCTTCCTTCTTCCATTCAACATGGGCTTCATCCAGACGCCCCTGACAGGCCAGCATCAGGACTTCAGCAAGATCACAATCGATCCGTGTCAATAACGCCTGAGTTTCAGGATCGCCAAAACGCGAATTAAATTCAAGTACGCGTGGGCCATCTTTTGTCAACATCAAGCCTGCATACAGTACACCCTGATAGAGTCTGCCCTCTTCCGACATGCCGGAGATCGTCGGCAGAATGATTTCGCTCATGATTTTTTGATGGATATCCTTATTGATGGCAATGGTTGGCGAATAAGCACCCATCCCACCTGTATTCGGACCCTGATCACCATCCAAAAGCCGCTTGTGGTCCTGGCTGGCAGCGAGGGGTAACACCTTCTTTCCATCGGAAATCACATGAAAGGAGATCTCTTCTCCTTCGAGAAATTCTTCAATCACAATCCGGTCCCCGGATTTTCCGAACTTGCGATGAAGCATGATCGTCTCGACTGCCTCACGAACCTGTTGTTCATCCTGGCAAACCAGCACTCCTTTGCCGGAAGCAAGCCCATCGGCCTTTACAACGACAGGAAACTGAAATTCACCGCTTCTCACAATCGTTTCCGCTTCTTCCGCGCTGTTCGCGATTCGGAATTGAGAAGTGGGAATTCCACGCTGGTTCATAAACTCTTTCGCGAAGACTTTGCTACTCTCTAACACGGCGGCAGAATTCGTGGGACCAAATATGCGGAGGTCTCTCTTCTGAAATTCATCCACAACGCCCAGATCCAGAGCAATCTCGGGCCCTACAACTGTCAAATCAATCTTGACATCCAAAGCAAATTCCGCCAGTTCAACAATATTTGCCGCATCAATATCGACAACACTCGCCATCTCGGCTATCCCGGGATTTCCTGCTGCGCAAAACATCTCCGAAACAGCGGGAGATTGACTCAACTTCCAAACAAGGGCGTGTTCACGGCCCCCGTAACCAATAACAAGAACTCTCATAACTCTATTTTTTCCAATGAAATAGCTGGAACTTTGAGATTATGCCACAAGCGATAGCTTGAAAACAAGCGCTAAAATACACCCGTTCTCCCAGGTTGTGTTGCTGCCCTTTCTCCCCCTTAATAAAGGGGGAGATGAAAGAGGGGGTTGTCCGAACATAAAAGTTTCCAACCTCCCCTTTGATCCCTCCTTCATAAGGAGGGGAAATCCGAACATCGAAGCATAAAGTGGCGACCGGTCCGGTTAGAATACACGGATGAAGAGCTGCACGTTACAAGTAATTCTCTCCCTGCTTCTTGGGATAGCTGCGGCTACATATTCCTATTCCGTGTATAGCAAGTATGAAAAACAATGGAATTACCTGACCTGGGATCCTGCCACTCACGGTTGGGACGGCATGAGGCTTGCGGTGTACATTCAACAGTTTCGCCCCCTTAAGCTCCTGGTCGAAACCAATCGACTTGTGTTGTGGCCGCCGCTCCATTCCTATCTTCAAATTCCCTATTTCCTGATGCTCGGATTCGATTACCGTTCGGCCGTGCTTTGTTCACTGACTTTCCTTGCGCTCCTTCTGCCGGCCCTCACTCTGCTCTATCAACGACTGAGCGACAGCTGGGCCGGATGGCTCGTTCTGATGACCCTGACGGTCACATCCCCTATGTTTCTAGCATTTGCCTCGATGCCCATGCTGGAGATTTTTGGAGCTGTTCTCGCTGTCTTTGCCGGATATCTTTTTCTGCAAAAGTCAAAATGGTTTCCACTCTCCCTCACTTTTCTCTTTTTCCTGAAATACAACTACTTCTTTTATTTATTGCTCCCGGTTCTGCTCTTCCATGTTTCAGAAGACAATATCCGCCGCATTTATGATTGGGCAAAAACAATGAAATCATTGGCTGTGATTCTGCTCCTGTTCATGCTGTTTGGAGTCTTCATCCTGCTGACCGGAGGCTTTGAACTGGGTTCGGTGAGCGTAAGAGGCATTGGAAATCCAGCGTACGCCGTGTTTCTGGCCGTTCTTGCTATCCTTATCTGGAAGAAACAGCATCTTCCTTTATGGCAAACCATCAAAGGATCGGGTTGGGAATGGTTTGTGTTTCCTGTTTTGATTTGGCTTTTGATTCCGGTACCGAACCGTATTAGAACGATTCTATCGTTCGCTATCAATAAGCCTTTGGGAAGTCCGCCGCCAACAGATCCGGATTTCTATCTCTACTATTTTCAGAAATTGCCGCTCTATTTTGCCGACTATTGGGTGGCATGGCTCTCCCTGGTTACGGGAATTGCCGTAACGGTTCTATACAGAAAAAGGAAGGAAATTCTTTTCGTGGCTGGCATGTTCTGGTTGCCGTTTTTTCTGATGACGCTGAACCAGAACAAGCAGGAACGATATCTATTCACATTTATTCCCGTTCTATGGATTCTGTTTGCCTATGCGATTGACCGGATTCCTCAAAAAGCGTTGCGATTCGGTGCCGCATTAGCGGTGTGTTGCACGTTGGTTTTTTCTTTGAACTTGAGCACCGTTCGAAGAACCATTCGCTGGCAATTTGTCCCGGCCAGCGTTCGTAGTCCGCTGAACTTCATCGCGCGTTCTATTGGAGATGCAAAGGAAGTCCGGGTTCTGGGCGTGACAAACGAGCTCAATCCTGCATCCATTCAGTATCATTCAGCCGTCCAATCGCAATTCACTGTGGAACAAGACTTCGACTGGGAATTGGAGGCAAATCGCTCGACGGATCTACATATCGTATGCATCAACTGCGAAAGTCAGGGCGAATTGGTGAAATCCAGAAGCTTTGCGGACGGACTGGTAATCCGTCACTATTTTCTTGACTCTCCAGACGCTGCTTCTTATAATCCAGATCTAGCTTGTAGTAGCGGCTTTAGTCGCTATCCATAGCGAAAGAATTCGCTATTACAAACGCGCAGGAGCTTCTGTTGAATAGAAAATATCTTTTGATGTTCGCTTCCGGTCTTGTTGTGTTATTCACATCCATCGGCGCATTACTGGCAAAAAATGCACCGAACAGCAGTCCGTACAGCTACCTCACCATTTTCACGAACGTGCTGCATCTCGTTGATACTAATTACGTAGAAGACGTGGATTTCAACAAGGTGATGGATTCGGCCATGTATGGAATGGTGGAGAGCCTGGATTCGGAGTCTTATTTCATCAAAGGAAAAGATATTGAGCAGTACAAAAAGGAAATTGACGCGCTGGCAACCCAGGCCGGAGTGGGAATGACCATCGCGCGGCGATTTGGAATGGTGGTGGTTGTAGCGGTGGAGAAAGGTTCCTCCGCGGAAGCAAAGAAGATCAAGGCGGGTGATTTCATCCGCAGCATCAACGGCACGTATGTACAAGGCATTCCTCTTTACCGTATTTATCAATTAATGAAAGGCAACGCCGGCACAGAAGTAAAACTCTCGATGTTTCGCGGATCTCTGGAAAAGCCGGAAGATTTTGTTCTGGTGCGTCGAATGGTTTCGAAACCTTATTCGGAGAGTTATGTGATTCAGCAAAACATCGGGTATATCGCGATCCGTCATCTTTTGCCCGGTGTGGAAACGGAAATTGAGAAAAAACTGGAAGCCTTTCAGCGCCAGGGAATTCAAAAGCTGATTCTGGACCTGCGGGGTTGCACGGAAGAGAATCAGGAGACAGCGATAAAGGTCAGCGATCTTTTTCTGACGGCTGTTCCGATTGTTCAGATTGCAGGACGTGACGGTGTTACAAAAAAGATCACCGGTGAACCACGTACTTTGTTTTCGGGCGAGATGCTTGTGTTGATCGATTACACCAGCGCGGGCGGAACGGAAATTATTGCGGGCGCGATTCAGGATTCAGGAATTGCCAAGGCATACGGCACACGAACTTTTGGCCGGGGCGGTATTCAAAAATTGCTACCTGCCGGTCAAAATTGGGTGGTATTAACTACGCAAAAATATCTCACTCCAAAGGGAAAGCCGATT